>WLOZ01000065.1 GCA_009699025.1 Actinomycetota bacterium | reverse complement strand
GGGATGTCTCGTCTTCGGCAGGCGATTTGCACTTGAGAGTGCGAATGCTTGGGTCACTGACCCTCTAACGGAACAGCGTTGGCCCACGGAGTCGTGGTGGACCATCGACATTCGGTCGGGGTCACGCATGGCCGACGTCAAGTGGACGTGGGAGATGGGACGCCATCGCGACGTGGTGGTGCTGGCTCGAGCCGCCGCTCTTGAACCTCAATCCGATGTGCGACTCGAGGCCCTGGAGTCTCGCCTGCGGTGGTGGCTCGCCGCAAATCCACTTGAGTCGTCGATTCACTGGTACTCGAACCTTGAGTTGGCGCTCAGGCTCATCGCGTGGACCCAGGTGCTGGGACTTGTTGGAGATCGTCTTGCCCGGGACGTCCTCGACGACATGTCGACCCACGTGCTTCAGATTCGTCGGCACCTGTGGCGCGACCTTCCCTACACGCTGAGCAGTATGCGCAACAACCACCTCCTTGGTGACGCGCTGGGGCTGCTCATCGCTGATCGCTTCGTCGGCGTGCCGACCACCTCCCGAACGTCGAAGTGGGCGGAACGGGTATGGGACTACCAACTCGCCCGGCAGGTGCTGGCCGATGGCAGCATGATCGAGGACTCGCTGTCGTACCACCGCTTTGTCTTGGAGATGCTGTGCGTGAAATGGCTGTTGGGTGATCGCTCGCCGCAGTTGAGAGAGGCCATCTCGCGCTCGAGTCGCTACTTGGTGAATCTCGGTGCAATGGACGGTGAGGTGCCACAGTTCGGGGATTGGGATGAGGGGCGGGTACTTGCTTCCTCACAGTCGCCGCACGATGTGGGGAACACGGCAGCCTTGGGGCTCGCGCTCGTGGGCGAGCCGGTTGATGCGGCATGGATTGAGCGCTACGACCTCCTCGACTGGTTCGGGCCATCCGAGATCGAGTTGAGGGCCCCAAGGCCGGAACGATCAGCCCTAGCGGTGGGCCCCTTTGCCCGAGCTGAAGTGGGGGAATGGCGGGTGTGGCTGAAGGGCAGTGCTACGCAGTCTCACGGTCACGCCGACCTCAGTCACGTGAGCGCCTCCTACCGTGGCGAGTGGGTACTGACGGATCCCGGAACCGGTACCTACAACGGCCCCATCGACGTGAGAAGCGGCTTCAGGTCGAGCTCAGCGCATAACGTCCTTCGCCCGGGCGGAGTGGGTCAGAGGGAGCCGCATCGAGCGTTCCGATGGGCCGGCCCATCAGGGCATGGTGTTGTCGGCAACCCTCTGGATTTTGGTGGTGTGGCGGTGTTGTGGTCTGCGCATGACGCATACCTGGCCAAGCCTGTTGGTGAGGCTGTGGGGCGGATCGCTCGTGCAGTGGTCGTCTCCGAGGAGGGCGTCGGAGTGATTGACTGGCGAGAGAGTACTAGCAGCACAGCTTTCGAGTACTCAGTCCCGTTGGCACCGGGAGTCGGAGCCACAGCTCACTCGCTCGCGATTGGCGGGCAGGAACTGCGTGTCCGGCTGCCGGGAACTGTTCGGATTGCCCGGGGGGAGCAAGCTCCCTTCCTCGGATGGCACAGCAAGACCTACGGCGCGTGGGAGCCGTGCGATTGGCTCATGGCAGAGGGGGCCCAAAGCGGGCCTCTTGTGTGGGCGATTGGTGATGTCTCGACGCGTGTCGAGGGCTCGTCGGTCGTCGTGAGTGGGGTGAGTCTCTCGATCGACTGGTCGGCTGACACGGTCTCACTCCACGCGTCCCGGGATGGTCTCGACTCAGTGCGGGTACTGGATTTGAAGGGTGCGCGGTGAAGCGTGTTTTGGTGCTGAACCACTTCGCTGTCCCTCCGGGTGCCTCAGGCGGCACTCGGCACACTGAGTTGTTCTCTCGCCTCAGTGGCTGGTCCTTTCTCATCGTCAATGCGTCCACCAGCGCTGGTGTGCCCGTGAAGGAGCGAACGGGTTCGGGCTTCCTGTCGGTGTGGGCCTCGCCCTACTCGTCGAATGGGATGCGTCGGATTCTTAACTGGGGGAGCTACGCGACAACCGCAGTCGCACGCCTCTGGAATGGACGTAGGCCCGACGTGGTGTACGCCTCGTCACCGCACCTCTTGGCGGGTCTTGCTGGGCTGATTCTGGCCCGCCGCTGGAAGGTGCCCCTCATCTTGGAAGTGCGTGACCTGTGGCCGCAAGTGCTCGTCGACATGAACCAGATGAGCAGCGATTCGCCGATATACCAGGCACTTGAGCAGCTCGAGGCTCTGCTCTATGCCCAGGCAAACATGATTGTGGTCTTGGCGCAGGGAACCTCAGACACCCTCGAACGCCGCGGCATCCCGAGGGAAAAGATGACGTTTATCCCCAACGGTGCTGACTCAGCCGACTTCAGCGTGAGTGAACCGTGTGACATCCTCCGAACCCGATACGGATTCAACCGATTCACCTGCGTTTACCTTGGTGCCCACGGACCGGCCAACGGCCTCGACCTGCTGCTTGATGCCGCAGACGAGTTGCGCGGCGAAGATCTCGACATCGTCCTAGTGGGCAAAGGTCTTGACAAAGACCGCCTCGTCATAACCGCTCGCGAGCGTGCTCTGGGCAATGTGAGATTCCTTGATGCTGTGCCCAAGTCGGAAGTGAAGTCGATCCTTGCTGCCGCAGACGTTGGGCTGCATGTGCTCGCCGATGTCCCGCTCTTCAGATACGGGATCAGCCCCAACAAGGTCTTCGACTACTTGGCATCGGGCCTGCCGCTGATCACCAACGTCCCAGGGGAGATCGGAGACTTGGTGACCAACTCGGGCGGTGGCCTCGTCGTAGAGCCCACCGGGCTGGCTGATGGCATCCGGTTGCTGCGTGCAGCGGCCCCCGATGAACTCTCCGAGATGGGCGCGAGGGGGCGTGCCTTTCTCGATGCAAACCAGTCGCGCACGGCGATGGCAGCCCGGCTACAGGAGCTGCTGGACGCCGCCGTCTGAGAGACTCCGCGCTGCGGCCAGCATTGCGGCTGTCGTTCCGAGTGAGGCGGTCATGTCGTGATTGAAGCCGGTGCCTGTGACCACGGCAGACCTGAAGGCTTGAAGGTTGGCGACGTGCCCCTTGCCTTCAGCCTTGAGAGGTACTTGTTTGCCGTCAATTGTCAGTTTGCTGAAGTCGTCGATCACCACGGTGTGACCGCGTCCCAAGACCTCGAGGCGCTCCTTCGGAGTACGTGAGCTGCCCCCCGACGAGTACGAGATGGAGGCGGTTGATCCGCCGGGGTACTGGAGGGCAACTGTGAGGTCCTCTTGGAGAATAGTCTCGCCTCGGCCGTCGCCGAAGACCACGACTCGGTGTGGCTGTTCACCCACGATCCACGAGACGGTGTCAACAAAGTGACAGACCTCGCCTAGCAGGCGCCCGCCCTGGCGGCGATCCTTGTACCAGTGGCTGTCGGGCAGCCAGCCGGCGTTCACGCGGTAGCTGGCTACGAGTGGCCCACCACTGCTCCCCAAAGCCTCTCGCGCCTTTGCCACCGAAGACGAGTGCCGCCTATTGAACCCGCACCACAGCACGGCCCCGGAAGCCTGCTGAGCCGACCTCACCACCGCTAGTTCCGCCTCGGTGAGGGCCAGAGGCTTTTCGACAAATACATGCTTGCCCGCGCTCAAAGCCGCAGCAGTGAGTTCGGCGTGACTGTCATGCCGACTCAGAACGAAGAGCACGGAGATCGAAGAGTCTGCGATGAGGGCCCGCGCGTTGCCCGCGACAGAAGGGATCTGGAAACGACCGGCAAGCGTCTGCGCCGTGAGTCCTGATGCCGACGCTATGGCCGTGGGGGTTGGCCAGCCCGCCTCAGCGAGAGCGGGCAGCAAGGTGGCCCTGGCGAAGTTGCCCGCACCGATCACGCCGGCCGACAGCCTCGAGGCGGGTGTCGGGGCGGGCGACTGCAGGGGTGCCTCAGGGGCTCCACCTTCGGCGGGGGAGTCAAACGCGAACTGCACCCCAAGCACCCCCTGCGTGGTCTTGAGCGCCGAGTAGGCCTGCTCTGCCGCATCGAGAGGGTACGTGGCGCTCACGAGGTCGCTCACCACTAGGCGGCCACGCGCGATGAGCGAGAGAACAGCCTGGAGATTGCGCCCCTCGGTCCACCTCACGTAGCCGGCGGGATAGTCGATACCGAACTCCTCGTAGGAGCGGTCGTACCTGCCCGGTCCGTAGGAACGAGCGAAGCGCAGATCCAACTCCTTCTCGTAAAAGGGGCGACGGTCGAGATCCAGCCCGACGTCGCCCACGATCACAATGCGCCCGCGGTCGCGCAACACGTCGGTGGCTCTGCTCACCGGCTCTGAGGAGGGAGTGGCCGCGGTGATCAGAACTGCATCCACCCCCAACCCTTGTGTGAGCTCAAGAATTGCCCTCGTGGTGTCGGCCCCGGCCTCGACAAAGGCGTCAACGCCTTGGCCGGAGGCCCTCTCGACGAGGTCCTGCCGAAGGTCGATTCCGATCACACGCAGGCCGGAGGCCAGGGCAAGCCGGGTGGTCAACTGGCCCACGAGCCCGAGGCCGATGACAGCCACGCTGGCGCCAACACCTAGTTCGGCCTGACGTAGCCCGTGAAGAGCGATCGCGCCCACCGTCGCGAAGGCCGCATCGGCGTCGGAAACGTTGTCGGGCACAGGTGCAACGAGCAGCCCGGGAACCAACTGGTAGTCACCGTGGCCGGCAGACGCCGTGGCAACGCGGTCACCTGGCCTGATCCCGGCCACGGCCTCGCCCACGGCCACAACCACGCCCATGCCGCTGTAGCCGAGGGGCATGTCGTCGTCCAGTCTGGTGCGAACCGCCCGAACAGTGTTGGCGATGCCGTCTGAGCGAGCCTTCTCGATCACCTGTCGCACTAGGTCGGGGCGTGCCTTGGCCTTCTGGAGCAGACTTGATGAAGCCAACTGCCGCACGGCGCTCTCGGTACCCGAGGAGATGAGCGACCGTCGGGTTGCCACGAGAACCTCTGCGGGCCCGGGCTGCGGGGTGGGGAACTCCACTACCTGCAGGCTCCCGTCGCGCACCGACTGCACCAACTGCCTCATCAAAACTCCATCCACCAGTCAACGACATCAGCTATCCGAAACTCAGTATGGCCGTCCGGTTACACGCGCAGGGCATCTTCGTGGTCTCCTCCTGCACACCATCGCAATCGCCCTCTGCGCCCGTTGTGCGCGCCTCTCATCCACGCTACCGGTCGACTTTTTAGGGGGGTGCTGGAGGTGAGTGGGCTAGATTCGAGCGTGAGGCAGGGCGGGCCTGTCACGAACAGTTGATGAGATCGCCGATAGGGGGTGTAGCAGGTGGGGGCAAGCCGGCTCTACCTGTCACCGCCCGACTGCGGTGACCTTGAGGCGAAGGCCGTCGAAGGCGCGGTGCGTTCCGGTTGGGTCGCCCCCTTAGGACCCGAGGTCGATGCCTTCGAGTCGGAAATCGCACGCTTCTCGGGTCGCACGCACGCTGTAGCTCTGTCGTCGGGTACTGCGGCTCTGCACCTGGGCCTCAACGCGCTTCATGTTGGGGCCGGCCAGGACGTGGTTGTCCCCACACTGACCTTCGGTGCCACGGCATTCGCGGTCACCTACACAGGCGCTTCGCCTGTGTTCCTCGACGTAGAGCCCACCTCGTGGAACCTCGATCCCAACCTGCTGGCTGCGTTCCTCTCCGAGCGGGCGGCGGCAGGCACACTCCCGCGGGCTGTCATCACGGTTGACGTGTTCGGTCGAACGTGTGACTACGACCGCATCATGCCGATCTGCGAGGAGTACGGGGTGCCCGTGCTCGCTGACTCTGCGGAGGCACTCGGAGCGATGCACGGATCGCGGCCGGCAGGTTCCTTCGGCAAGGCTGCCGTGTTCTCTTTCAACGGAAACAAGATCATGACCACCTCGGGCGGCGGCATGTTGGTTACCGACGACGCTGAGTTGGCGGCCAAGGCGCGCTTCTGGGCGACACAGTCGCGCGAGTCTTTCCCGTGGTACGAGCACGAGGAAATCGGCTTCAACTACCGCATGTCAAACATCCTGGCCGCTCTCGGAAGGGTGCAGCTCTCACGACTGCCCGAGATGATCGTCCGTAGACGTTCAATTCGCGATCGCTACGCCGACGCCCTGTCAGGAGTGGACGGTGTGTCGGTGATGGGGGATCCGCCTTGGGGCCAGGGCAACGGGTGGCTCACCACGATGATCTTTGACCTCGCCCTGCATCCCGATGCTCCCCGCAGAGTTCGTGAGGCGCTGGAGGCGCGCAACATCGAGTCGCGCCCCATCTGGAAGCCAATGCACCTGCAGCCTGTGTTCGCTGGCGCAGAGTCACTCCTCACCGGAGTGGCAGACCGCGCCTTTAAGACCGGGCTGTGTCTGCCCTCGGGATCGGCGATGTGTGATGACGACATTGAACGGGTGGTGGAGGGGATCCTCGCGGAGTTGGACGTTCGGTGAGCGACTTCTACCGCCGCCGCGGAAAGCGGATTTTCGATGTCGTGGGATCGTCGCTGGGTCTCATCGCCTCCGCCCCCGTGCAGGTGGCTACCGCGGCCGCAGTGGCTGCCACCATGGGTAGGCCGCTCTTCTTCCGACAACTGCGCCCCGGACTGGGAGGTCGGCCGTTCACGTTGATCAAGTTCCGTACCATGTTGAGCGCGCAAGGCGCGCCTGACCCCGATGGAAGCGACGAGCTTCGGCTGACAGGACTGGGTAGGTTCCTGCGCGCCACCAGCATCGACGAGTTGCCTGAGCTAGTGAATGTGCTCACGGGCGAAATGAGCCTGGTCGGTCCGCGACCACTGCTGATGGAGTACCTCCCCCGCTACACGCCCGAGCAGGCACGTCGGCACGAGGTGCGGCCGGGGATCACCGGGTGGGCGCAGGTGAACGGGCGCAACGCCCTGACCTGGGAGGAGAAGTTCGAATTTGACGTGTGGTACGTCGACCATCTGTCGCTGGGGCTGGACCTGCGCATCCTGTGGATGACCGTCCTGAAGGTGCTGAGGCGCGACGGCATCTCTGCTGAAGGGCACGCCACGGCGCCGGAGTTCCTCGGCGTCGAGGCGAGCTGACCGCTAGCGACCCGAGATGGGGTGGGCGGGCACGCCGACCACCGTCGTTCCCGGCTCAACATCACGAATCACGGCAGCGCCAGCTCCTACCGTGCAGCCCTCGCCGAGAGTGACGCCGGGGATTACCGAGGCGTTGGAGCCGATCGTGGCGAAGCTGCCGATCGTGACACTTCCTGAGATGATCGCGCCCGGAGAGAGAGTGACGAAGCTACCCACCACCACGTCGTGGGCAACCGTGCACAGCATGTTGATCTGGGTGCCGACACCGAGTCGGACGTTGGTGGTGATGACGGTGCCGGCGCAGACGGTCTGACCCGGCTCCATGGTCACCACGGAGCCGACCACGGCGGTCGGATGGATGAGCGTTGCTGGCTCGAGGCCCGCCGAACCTAGGAGGTCGAAGTTCACCGATCGGTCGATTCCCGAGCCCACGGCCACGGCGAAGGCGCAGTTGCTGGGTAGGTCGTTGAGACACGTGGTGTCCGATGGCCGACCCACGTAATGGGCGTTCACCGACGCCATGAGGTTGGGGGCCGGTATCACCTCGTCGAGGAAGCCCGCGAACTCCCAGGAACCTGCGGAGTGGTTCTCGATATCTCGCACCAATTGCAAAACCTCACGGCCCATGCCACCCGCACCCACGATGACAATTGGCTGAGGCGCCATGGGCTACCCCTCCTGTGCGGGGACGATGACCTGCTGGGGGTTGGGCGGCGTCTTTTCAGGGGTGTGCTTCGACGCCTTCTTACGTCGGCCTTTGGACGATGCCGGGCTGTCGGAGTAGCTGTACCCGTACCCGTACCCGTACCCGTACCCGTACCCATACCCGCGCTTCTTGGTAGGCACGAAGTTGACCACCATACCCAGCACGCGGGCGTCGACCTGAGAGAGCGAGTCGAGAGCGCGGCGCAGCTGCTCCTTGCGCGTCTTGCCGTGGCGCACGATGACCACTGCACCATCGGCGGCCGAGCTCGTGATGGCGCCGTCGGTAACAGGCAGCAGTGGGCACGTGTCGAGAATTACCACGTCGAACCTCGCGCGCAGTTCGGTGAGTAGCGCGCTGAAGTTCTTCGAGGCAAGCAGCTCCGAAGGATTGGGCGGAATGGGTCCGGAGGGCAGAACGGTGAGCAGGCCACGTCCCCACTCGACCAGCGCCTCATCGAGGGCGATCTGACCTGCCAGCACGTTGGTGAGGCCCACCGCGCCCTCGATGCCCAGGTAAGTGGTCACTCGGGGGCGGC
>WLOZ01000064.1 GCA_009699025.1 Actinomycetota bacterium | reverse complement strand
ACGAGCGCGAGGCGTGGAATGAGTTCGTGGTGCCCCCACGCCCTCTCACCGCCTTGCGAGTAGCCCCCGGGCCCCGAGCCGACTGGTTCTCCCCTGCAGCCGCCCACGCACTAACGTCGACCTCGTGGACGGTTCAGCCGGCCAGCGACCGCACCGGGGTGCGGCTGGGCGGGAATGCTCTGGGCCGTCGCATCGGGGACCTTCCGAGCGAGCCCACAGTCATTGGGGCGATTCAGGTTCCGCCCGACGGTCAACCCATCGTGCTCGGGCCCGACGCCGGCGTGAGCGGCGGCTATCCGGTGCTCGCGGTGGTGCTCGACGCCGACGTCGACGCCCTAGCGCAGGTACGTCCCGGCGAGCAGGTCCGATTCCGCTGGGCCTGACCGCCGGGACGCCGTGCCCGCGCGCTGGAACCTACTCAGTTGACGTGTCGAGGGACGAGTTGACGACCGCCACCACCGAGCGCACTCCCCCATCGTCTCCGCTGAGCTGATAGGTGGGAATCAGCACGACCGCACCGTTGGTCTGGACGTACTGAGCGAATCCAAGCTGGGCCTTGGTGATGACCACCGAGGCCACCGGCCAGCCGAACTTCGCGCCCGGCGTCATCGGCGCGGGAGCCTCGGTTGGCAGGGTCGGAGCAACCGGCTCGCTCGTCGAGGCTGTGGTGCCCGACCCACCCGACCCATCCGACGACCCAGCCGAGCCATCGGCCGCGACGGCCGGACCAGCCTCAGCCACGCCTTCGCTCCTCGAGCTCTTGGCCGTGGCGTCGCCCATCATCGGCATTGGCCCGCCGTAGAACCCCGAGTACACGGGGTCGTTCAGGCGAGCGACCGCCTCCTGGGCCGACACCACGTCATACGTGCCGAGCGATACCAGGGGGGCCAAGCTTCCGTTCGCGTTCGCGATGCGGTTGCCGTGGGCCACGCTGATCCACCACATCGCACCGGTTTGCTGGCCGTCGACCACCTGGGCTCCCGTGACGTAGGTGAGCACCGTGTCGCTGGTGTCGTCGCCGGTCCAGACGAAGCCCGCAGGATCGATTCCGACGTCCTTCATTACACCCTTCGCGACGGCGATCGCATCATCGGCGCTGGGCCCACGCTTGGGCTCGACGGTGGGGCATGGTGTGGAGGGCACCCCCAGCGGCGCGTCGCTGGCGGCCGGCGCGGGCATCGGCTCAACGCTGATGCAGCTGCGCGGGTCGGCCGACGGGTCGTAGGAGTAGAAGTTGCTCATTCCGTCGAGCATCAGCGAGACCATCGGGCCGGTGCCATCCTGCGCGCCCACGACCCACGTGCCGTTGGCCACTACCGGCGCACCCTTAATGCCCAGAGCCTTGGCCAGTGCGGAGATCGTCGACTTCGCGTCGACGGCGCGGGCGTCGTATGCCCAGGCCGTTGCCTTGCCAGCGTCGGCGGACAGTCCGTCGCCAGCGGTGTACACCGTTCTGCCCGAGTAGCCGTAGTACGGCATCGAGAGCTTGGAGTCTGCCTGGGGCGCGCCGAGGGCTGCCGAGGCACCCGGAGCCATCTCGATCGAGGGTGCCGCCCCCGGGGCTGACGAGCCAGAGGAGTCAGTATTCAGACGGAAAGCCTCCGTGGCCACGACCTGCGCTCCGCCATTCGACCTGCCGGCGGTGAAGCCGACCCCTGCTGCGAGGGCCACCGCACACGCGGCGGCGGCGACCGGAATCCACAGGGCGCGCTTGTTCCGGGCCCGAGCATGGCGGCGGCTCGCCACCTCGTCGTGAGCGGTGGTGGAGGCAGGACCTGCCTCGCCGAGCCGCTCGTCGACCGACAGCCTGATGGCCACGGTCTCTGCCGAGGAGGCGCTGTCGGGGCCGGGCGGGCCGGCCGGGTCGGCGGCGGTCACGCGCCGCAGTGCCTCGTCGTCGATGCTGGCACGCGCGTCAGTGCCCTCAGTGCCCTCAGTGTCATGCGAATCAGTCATGGTCGCCTCCGGTGCCATGGACCGGACGACGCCGGCCCTTCACCGGGTATGTGTCACACGTCGGCGGAATCTTGCACGTCGGCCCACAACTCGCGCAGCCGCGACCTCGCCCGCGAGAGCGCTGCGTCAGCGCCACCGCGCGACACCCCGAGCACCTCTGCCAGCTGCTGGCCCTGGAGCCCCTCCCACGCGTGCAGCACCAGCACCTGCCTGTCGCGCGGTGACATCCGGGCAAGCACCCGTCGCACGAGGTCGTCCTGCAGGGCGCTCATTTCGGGGTCGAGATCGTCGGGCAGTTCGGGCACCGTCTCAACAGGGGTCGGCACCCCCTTGCGCCGGTAGTTGGCGATGAGCAAGGCGCACGTGCGGTAGAGCCACGGGAGCTCGGAACCCTCGGCAATGTCGTCTCGACGGCGCCACGCCGTGGCGAAGGCTTCAGCCGTGATGTCATCGACATCGGAAGCGGCCACGCGGCGCCGCGCGTAGCGACGCACGAGGTCGACGTTCGCACGGAACGTCTCCTCGAACCACTGGTCATCGCGGCCAGGCATGGGCCCTCCCTTGTCTCCCCCCCAGTGTGTGTCGCGGGAGGAGTGAATCTTGCACACCGCGCAGCAGATGCGTCGACGACTTCTCGCGAGAGGTCGCGGGTCAGTCGCCGAAGACTCCTCGACGATCGACCAGCAGGCGGTACAGGCTCTGCTGAATCGTCTCGCGCACCTGGTCAGTGAGGTTGAAGACCATCATGGGGTCGTCGGCCTCCGCCGGCCCGTGGTCGTCGGTGCGAATGGGCTCGCCAAACTCGATGACCCACTTGCTCGGTAGCGGCACCAGCCCCAGCGGGCCAAGCCACGGAAAGGTGGGCGTGAGTGGGAAGTACGGCAGCCCCAGGGCCCGCGCGAGCCACGGCACGTTGCCGACCATGGGGTAGGTCTCCTCGGCGCCCATGATCGCCACCGGAATGATGGGCGTGGAGGTGCGCAGCGCCGCCGCCACGAATCCACCACGGCCAAACCGCTGCAACTTGTAGCGCTCACTGAAGGGCTTGCCGATGCCCTTGAACCCCTCGGGCCACACCCCCACCAACTCGCCGGCCCGCAGCAGGCGCTCGGCATCGGGGGCGCACGCCAGGGTGTGACCGGCCTTGCGCGAAATTTCGCCGACGAAGGGCGTTTGGAAGACGAGGTCGGCACCCAGCATGCGCAGGTGCCGGTGCGCTGGGTGCTCGTCGAGGAGTGCCAGTTGGGTCATGAGTGCGTCGAGGGCGACGGTGCCCGAGTGGTTGCCCACCACCAGCGCCCCACCCTCGGCGGGCACGTTCTCAAGGCCTCGCACCTCAACCCTGAACCAGTGCCGGTACAGCGGTCGCAGCGGGGCCAGCAGCACCGAGTCGGTGAGATCGGCGTCAAATCCGAACTCGTCAACCTCGTAGTCGCCGGTGATGCGTCGTCGCAGAAAGCCGACCGCAGAGGCCAGCCGGCCCTCCCACCCGGTGGCTTGGGGCAGGTCCGATTCCGCCGAGTCGACGCGCCGTCGAGAGCCGCGACCCTCGGGGTCTAGCGGGATCACCTCAGCCTCAGGCACTGCGATCACCTCGGCGCGAGAGTAGGTCGATGACCTGCGCCTCGAGTGCGACGGCGCGCTCGGGAGGCAGGACTGAGTTGAGGTGGTGCGCGGCCACGAAGGAGTCGAACGCCTCGACCGTGCTGTAGCGCGGCTCGAAGCCCAGCACCGTACGCATGCGCCGGGTGTCGACTCCTCGGCCCCAGGTGAGGAAGCGCACCTGCTCGGAGGAGAAGTCGGCGAGCCCGGACTGCTTGAGCATGCGTGCGACCACCGGCATCAGCGGCGCCGCGATCGGAGCGGAGGCTCGGCCAGCCCTTCGGATCGCCTGAGAGAGCATCAGCATGCCGCCGCCTGCGACATTGACGATTCCCGGCCGATCATTGACCGTTGCCGTGATCAAGGCATCGACGCTGTCGTCTTCATGCACGAACTGCAGTCGGGAGTCATGGCCCAGGATGGTCGGCACCACCGGCAGCGAGAAGTAGTCGATCATGCTGGTGGAGATGCGTGGACCCACGATGTTGGCCAGGCGCAGGGTGCTGACCGACACGTCGGGACGCCGGCGGGAGAAGCCCCGCACATAGCCCTCGACCTCGACGTTGTCCTTCGCCCATCCGCTTCGGGGTGAGTGGCGGGGGTCCATGTCCTCGGTGAACAGCGCAGGGTCGCGAGGTCCTGACCCATACACCGAGGTGGACGACTTCACCACGAGCTTGGCCATCGTGGTCGACTTCTGACAGGCCGCGAGTAGTTGCATCGTGCCGATGACGTTGATCTCCTTCATTGCCGACCTCCCACCCGCCTGGGTGGGAGTGGAAATGACGCCCATGTGCACGACCGTGTCGACCGACGCCGACGACATCACCCCGGCGATGACGGGATTGCGAATGTCAGCCTGAACGAATTCGGCCTCGGCGATTGTGTGCGGGGGCGCGACGACATCGACCCCGATCACATGGTCGACGTCAGGATGCTCGCTGAGAAGCCGCGCCAAGGTGCCACCAAGATGGCGTGACACCCCCGTGACGAGAACAACTCGTCCCATGGCGGCCCCCTGTCAGGTCACTTCTTGTTGCGGCGCTGCACGCGGGTTTTGCGCAGCAACTTGCGGTGCTTCTTCTTCGCCATCCGCTTGCGGCGCTTCTTGATGACCGATCCCACAGGTATTGCCTCTCGACTCGGTGAGCACATCCGGCTTGCTCACCGGTGTCCGAGTGCTCAGGCTAGACGACGAAGGTCACCCAGAGGAAACCGAGTCGGTTTCTGGACTATGTGTCACATGCTTGTCACCGGCTTCACATCGGCTTCTGGCCGCGCGTCGGCGGCCGCCGGCGGGTCAGGCGGTGTCGACGATGGAGGTGCTCAGGTACTCCTGGACGGCCTTTTCCGGCACTCGGAACGAGCGGCCGATCTGCACCGCGGGCAACTCACCCGTGTGCACGAGTCGGTACACCGTCATCTTGGAGACGCGCATGATCGAGGCGACCTCGGCGACGGTCAGGAAGGTGACCCCACCCATCGGAGCGTTCATCGACATCTGTTCACTGCCTTCTGTGCGAGGAGTCGTCATCGGAACGACGAACCACCACCGGGTCCGTCAGGTGAAACGGTAGTGGGTGATGTGACGGGTGGGGAACACGAGTTCCGGATTCAGTGGAGAAAACCCCCATTAGAGGGTCTTGAGGGCCCTCACTTTTACCCGTGGTGCATCTCTGACTACCGAGAGCGAGTGCCGTTCGAGCTCTCAGAATGGCGAGAAAGGGTCGGCGTGCAGGCCCAGATGGGGGAAGACTGCCTCGCGGGTGGCCAAAATCGCCCGGTCGACCGAGTCGTCAGGGTCGTAGCCCGACTCGAAGGTGCGCACCGACGGCTCGGCACCATCGGTCATGCGCGCGGGCGCCGGCCGCCCCGCGACCTCGGCCACGAAATCGCGGAACGACTGAGGGGTCTGCGTGATCGGCTCGATGGGCATTCCGACAACCTCGGCTACGAGGTGCGTCCAGGCCCGCGGCACTACATCGACCCACTCGTAGCCACCGCCTCCCACTACTACCCAGCGGCCCGCGCACAACTGGTGGGCGAGGCGGTGGATCATCTCGTACGACCGGCGCTGCCCGTCAATCGTCAGCGCGAGGTGGGCCAGGGGGTCGTCGACGTGGGAGTCGCAGCCCTGCTGGCTCACGATGATCTGCGGCGCGAACGCCTCGAGTACAGGAGGCACCACCGCCTCGAAGGCCCGGAGCCAGCCGGTGTCACCCGTTCCGGCCGGGAGGGCGACGTTCACCGCGGTGCCCTCGGCGCCCCGGCCTCCGATCTCGGAGGCGAAGCCGGTGCCCGGGAATAGCGTGCGGCCGCTCTCGTGCAGCGACACGGTCATGACCCGCGGGTCGTCGTAGAACATTGCCTGCACTCCGTCGCCGTGGTGCACGTCGACGTCGACGTAGGCGATCCGCTCGAGGCCCTGGTCGAGCAGCCATGCAATCGCGACACCGAGGTCGTTGTACACGCAGAACCCGCTGGCAGCGTTTGGCATCGCGTGGTGCAACCCGCCCGCGAGGTTCACGGCGTGGTCGAACCCGAGCTCGAGAACCGACTGCGCGGCAGCCATCGTGGCCGAGCACACCCCCATCGATGCCTCATGCATGCCGAGGAAGGTCGGCACGTCGTCGGTGCCAAGACCGAAGTCGAGCTCGCGCACGCTTGGATCGAGCCCAGCACGCTCGACCGCGGCCACGAAGTCGGCTCCGTGTACCCGTAGAAGCTCGGCCCGGGTGATGGAACGCTCGGGCGGCCCCAGGGTCACGTGAGGGGCCTCGAGCAGCCCGAAGTCGGCAGCCAGCCTCATGGCGAGCTGAACCCTGATGGGGGCGAGCGGATGCCCCGCGCCGAAGTCGTATCCGCGCAGTTGCTCGTCCCACACCACTCGGACCCGCTCGCTCACCGCTCAGCCGCCAGCTGCGAGCTCGATCGACCGGTCGCGCGCGGCCGTCATGGCGCGCACGAACGCACCGTGCACGTCGAGCTCCTCGAACTGCCTGAGCGCGGCCGCCGTGGTGCCTCCGGGAGAGGTAACCTGCCGACGCAGCACCGAGGGGTGCTCGCCCGTCTCATGCAGCATCGTCGCGGCACCGAGCACGGTCTGCACCACCAGTTCCGTCGCGATCTCAGGTGACAGCCCAAGTTCAACGCCAGCGTCGATCATTGACTCGACCACGAAAAACACGTAGGCCGGGCCGCTTCCGCTGACCGCCGTGACAGCGTCCATTAGCGCCTCAGGCTGCCGAACCACGCGTCCTACTGACCCCATCAGGGCCTCGGCCCGGCCCAGGTGCGACTCGTCCGAGTTGTTGCCGGGCGAGACCACTGCCATGCACTGGCCCACCTGCGCGGGGGTATTCGGCATCACGCGAACCACCGGGGTGCCCTCGGCCAGCCGCGCCTCGATGAAGTCGACGGTGATTCCGGCCGCCAGTGAGATGACCAGCGCATCGGGCCGCAGGTGGGGTGCGAGGTCAACGAGAACCGCGGACATGTCCTGAGGCTTTACCACGAGGAAAACAGTGTCAGCGGCCGCGACCGCGTCGGCCGATGAACCGACGGCCACCCCGTGCCGCTCACGCAGTTCCACGACGCGCTCAGCCCGCCGCTCGACCACCACGAGGTCGTCAGCGGAAACGCCCGACCGGATCAACCCCGCGAGGATCGTTTCACCGAGCATGCCCCCGCCCACGATCGCGATCGCGGTCATGAGGCCGGCGTCCGCAGCACGAGGCAGAACAGGTGGCCCGCGGGGTCAAGGAACACGCGGAAGGTCTCGCCCGGCTGGTGGTCGTGCTTAACGGCTCCGAGAGCGAGCACGGCCGCTTCACCTACGTCGAGGTCGGGCACATCAAAGTCGAGGTGGGCCTGCTGCGGCCGCTCGCTTGCGGGCCACGTGGACGCACGGTGGTCGGGTGAGAGCTGAAAGGCCAGAGTTGTTCCGACCTGACTCTCGAGCCACACCCAGTCGTCGTCCGAATCGGCAGACACCGGCCAGCCGGTGATCGACGAGTAGAACGCGGCGAGAGCGCGCGGATCGGGGCAGTCGAGGGCGGTCAGGCTGAGAGTGGCGACGGGCGTGTGCGACATGCAGCCACCCTAACCCTGAGCCAGCAGACCACGGTGGACTCAGGCCCCGGGGGAAGGTTGCGTCAGCCGAGTCAGGTCAGGAGGGGAAGTGCCGGTCCGACGCCGCCCCATTCGGCGAGCTCGCGATAGGCGGTCTCCACCCTCTCGGCGTCAGGCACGCCGTAGGTGGTGGTGCGCTGCCTCGGCGTGCGTCTGATGTCGGTGACGATGGCGTCGAGCGACGCCGGGCTCTTGAACGACCCGTGCTCGCTGCCCGCCATGCGCGAGATGGTTTCCTCCATCAGGGTGCCGCCGAGGTCGTTGGCCCCACTGCGAAGCATGGCCTGGGTTCCCGCGACCCCCAGCTTTACCCACGAGGTCTGAATGTTGTGAATGCGTCCGTGCAGCAGGATGCGCGCCATGGCATGCACCGCAATGTTGTCGCGCTGCGTGGGTCCGGGTCGGGCCACCCCAGCCAGGTAGATCGGCGCGCTCGCGTGTACGAAAGGCAGGGGCACAAACTCGGTGAAGCCGCCCGTCTGGTCTTGAAGCCTGCCGAGTAGACGCAGGTGGGCAACCCAGTGCGCAGGGGTGTCGACGTGGCCATACATCATCGTGGAGGACGACCTGATACCCAGCCGGTGGGCCGTGGTGACCACCTCGATCCAGCTGGCCGTGGGCAGCTTGCCCTTGGTGAGAACCCAGCGCACGTCGTCGTCGAGGATTTCGGCCGCCGTGCCAGGAATGGTGTCGAGACCTGCCTCGCGTGCCGCGGTCAGCCACTCCTCGATGCTCAGGTT
>WLOZ01000063.1 GCA_009699025.1 Actinomycetota bacterium | reverse complement strand
GGCAGGCGGGCGAACGGCTGGGCCATTTCCACGGCTCGTGCCACGCGCAGCACGCGCCTGTCGTCGAAGTGGTTGCCCACCACCTGCATCGACATGGGTAGGCCGTGTGACGAGAGACCCACCGGAATCGCCGCGGCCGGGTGGCGCGTCATGTTGATCGGGTAGGTGAACGGGGTCCAGTCGACCCAGTGTGACTGAGTGGCGGAGTCTGCCACGTCGGACCCCACCGGGAATGCCGTGATCGGCAGCGTGGGCGACACCAGCACGTCGTGGTCGACCAGCAGTCGGTTGATTGCGAGGGTCGCCTGCTGGCGCACCACGTCGGCATCGAGGAACTGCTGAGCCGTCAGCGCCAGACCCCGGCGCATCGTGGCCACGAGACCGGGGTCGCTCAGCGCGAGGCGGTCGTCAGGTAGCCCCGCAAGTCCACGAGCCATGGCGGCGTCCCACAGCGCGATGAAGGCGTCGCGGCAATCGGGGAGCCCGGGGTCGACCTCGGTGATGATGGCGCCGAGGTCGGAGAGCAGCGACACAGTGCGTTCGACCGCTGCGGCGATCTGCGGGTCGACATCTGCATGTCCGTAGTCGCGGCTGTAGGCCACGCGCAGGCCAACAACTCCAGCATCGAGGCCCTCGATCCACGAGGTGTCATCGCGCTGCGTGGGATAGATCTCTCGAGGGTCTGGCACCGCCACGATCGACATCATGTGAGCGGCGTCGGTGACCGTGGGCGTGATCGGGCCGAGGTGGCTCAGCAAGCCTGATACGCCCGGTGGGTAGAGCGGAACAAGGGCGATTGTCGGCTTGAGCCCGAACACACCACAGAACGCGGCAGGCATGCGAATGGAGCCGCCACCATCAGTTCCCACATTGAGCACCGCGGACCCGGTGGCCGCCGCCACCGCGGCACCCGCCGACGAGCCGCCCGGTCCCAGCTCGGGGTTCCACGGGTTGCGCGTGATTCCGGTGAGCGGGCTGTCGCCCACGCCCTTCCAACCAAATTCGGGCGTGGTGGTACGACCTACGACCACCGCGCCCGCCTCGAGGAGTCGCTGTGCGACCGGCGAGTCCTCGGTCGCAAGGTCGTGGGGGTCGGTGTGCGGCGAGCCCTTGCGAGTGGCCCACCCTCGCATCAGCACGAGATCCTTCACCGAGGCCGGCACCCCGTCGACCGCGCTCAGCGGCTGCGCCGCCTGCCAGCGCGCCTCGCTGGCACCGGCCGCCAAGAGTGCACGCTCGGAATCGACCACCACATAGGCGTTGAGCTCGGGCTCAGTCTCGGCAATGCGATCAAGACAGGCCTGCGTCACCTCGACCGGCGAGAGTTCGCCAGCCCGGTAGGCGTCGGTCAGTGAGTCAACGGTGAACGTGCTGGGGTCGAGAGTCATCGGGCTTCTCGTGTTCGAAACTCCACCGAGTGCACATCAACGAGGCTGGCACCCTGAGGGTCGCGAAGGCCCAGCGAGCGCACCACGATGCGTGTGCGGTCAGCGCGAAAGAGGTCGTGCGAGTACTCAAAGGGAACACCGTGAGCATCGACCGTAGTGCGCTGAACAGAGAGCAGCGAGGCTCCGAGCCGAACGCCGAGGATGGACGCCTCGTCGGTGGTGGCATACATCACCTCGATGCGCTCAGTCGCCTCGTGCGGGCGCAGGTCGTACTCGCGCTCGAGCAGTTCGTAGAGAGAGCCGCCCAGCTCGCGCTCAGGCAGCCCGGGAACCTTGTCGGCCGGCAGTCGAGCGTGCTCGAGCGAGATGGGAACACCGTCAGCGAGCCTGATGCGCACGATCGACACCACAAAGGCACCCGGCACAAGGTTCAGGGCAGCCGCCGACTTCTCGTCGGCCGGCACCACCGACACGCTCACGAGGCGGGAGCCTGCGGTGAACCCCTGCCCGCGCAGGAGTTCGGGAATGCCCACGATTTGCGACAGGTCGCGCTCGACCTTGGGCCCCGCCACGAAGATGCCTCCGGAACGACCTGACACGCTGCGCACCACACCGGAGCTCTCAAGGATTCCCAGTGCCTGCCTCAGGGTTGAGCGGCTCACCCCGAGGCTTTCGGCCAACTCGCGCTCAGCGCCGACTCGATCACCCGACCGCAGCTCACGCTGAGCAATGAGGTCGAGTACACGCGTGCGAGCATCGGCCGCGATCGGCCCCAGACCGAAGTCGCCCTGCGCCTCCTCGGTGACGCGGCTCGCGCTCGTCGTCACGGCGTCACATGGCCTCAAGCGCTGAGATCGACTCGGGCAGCACCTGACCGCCGTCGACCGCGAGAGCCTGACCGGTGACATAGGCAGCCTCGTCGGTGGCGAAAAACAGACACGCGTTGCCGATGTCGTCAACCTCGCCGAGCCGTCGCAGTGGAATGGCCTGCTCCATCATGTGCTTGTAGTCGTGGCCGAGCTCGGCGAGTCCCTCGGTGACGATGTTTCCGGGCAGCACCGCATTGACGGTGATGCGGCGCGGGGCCAGCTCGATTGCCGCCGTGCGCATAAAGCCCAGTTGGGCGGCCTTGCTCGCACCGTAGTGCGACCAGCCTGGGTAGCCGGTGATGGGCCCGGTGATCGACGAGGTGAGAATCACCCGGCCACGGCCAGAATCGGTGAGCGCCGCAAGGCAAGTCTGCACCGAGAACATCGTGCCCTTCACGTTGGTGCCGAGCACCAGGTCGATGTCGGCCTCGGTCATGTCGACCAGCTTGGCGTCAGGGAAGACTCCAGCGTTGGCACACAGCACGTCGATTCCGCCATTGCGCTCGATCGCTGTCGCTGCCATCAACTCGCACGCGGCGCGGTCGGCTACATCGCCCAGCAGGTAGGTCACGGTGCCTCCGCCCAGCGCGGTGAGCTCGTCACACGTCGCCTCGGCTGCTGCCTCATCTCGCCCGGTGATGAGCACGTTGGCGCCAGCCTTCGCAAAGGCGCGGGCGATTCCCTTGCCGATTCCCTTGGTGCCACCGGTGACGATGACTGAGCGACTCGCGATCGACGTGAACATTAGATGCTCCTTGGGGGCGGTGGTGGGGATCAGCCGTGGCGTAGCAGGTAGGTCTCGGCGAGCTCGCAGCTCACCTCGGTGTACTCCTCGCCCATGTCCTGGGCGAGTTCGGTGGCCGAGTGCGAGCCGATCCACGACACCAGCAGCAGGCGCCGGAACATCACGAAGGTCTCGAGCTCAGCCTCGTCATCTGCGCTGATGGGCGCCACTGTTCGATAGCCCGTGCACCACGCGTCGATGAGTTCGGGCACCACCGGGTAGTGCTCAATGAACGACAGCGAGCTTCCGAGGTCGTACATCAGCCAGCCAAAGCCGCAGTCGTCGAAGTCGATCACCGACACCGCATTGTCGTGCTCGATGTCGACCAGCAGGTTCGCCAACCGCATGTCGGCATGAATCAGGCCGAACCGGTCGGGACCGCTGCCGTAGGCGGCCAGCCGGCGCCCCATGAGGTCGGCCGCCCGGCCAAGCACCTCGGCCTCGCTCGGCCCCACCGCCATGCCGTCGCGCCAGCTGCCCCAGTGCCCGCGAGGGCCGAGGGAGGTCTCGAAATCCCAGGTGAATCGCGTGAAGCCGGCAGGCGGGGTCCACGACCGAGCGTGCTGGTGCAGTCGCGCCGTGATGGCGCCCACCGTCTGGAAGTCCTCGACCAGGCGGTTCTCGGGTGGCTCAACGCCGGGCAGGTACTCGAACATCACGGCATGGCGGGTCTCACCGTCATCGGGGTGTGAGGCTTCCACCACCCGGCGCCCCTCACTCGACACAAGAACTGGGGCAGCGCGCACCACGTCGGCCTCGCGCAGGGCGGCCACCCACGCGAGCTCGCTCTCGATGGCCTCGAGCGAGTGGTAGCCGCGACGGTGCACCCGCAGGATTGTGCGCTTCCCCTCGGGAGGCGCGACCAGGTACGTCGCGTTCTCCGACACGTTCAGCAGGGTGATGTCGCAGTCGGGGGCCACGTCGTAGTGGGTCAGGGCCGCGCGCGCGATCGCCTCGAGGCGCTCAGTGTCGTTATCCACTCACCCTCCTCCAGATGCCCCCGCCGGCACGTACTAGTGCTCGCGCCCCACCACAGCGGCGAGGGCACTCGTGATGGCCTCACGGGCGACACCCACGTCGTGGGTGCTTCCAGCGATATACACACGTCCGGCCGCCCCAATCATCGACACGTCGACGAGCGTAATGCCGGGCGCCGCCTTCTCGGCCTCATTCGCCGCAACTGCCGCAAACAGGGCGGGGGTCATCTCGTACACGAGCAGGGTATCGCCCGGAATCAGCATCGACGCCTCGCGATTGCGGTTGATGATGACCGCGTGCTGGTCGGTAACATCCTCGATCACGTCGTGAAAGAGCACCCGCGGACGCAACTGATCCGAAGGCGCCGCCCCCAACCCGCGCAGGATGGCCTCGCCTGCTCGCATCACATCGGCGAGCTGTGAGCCATGCACCTCGAGTACGCCGAACTGGCGCTCGACAAACAGGATCCCTGGCTCGATCGCTGGCTCAGCCCTCAGCGCGAGGTCGGTGACCCGCTCGATAGCCAGACCTGGCGCCACCTCGACTATCAGCGAGTGCTGACCGGCAAATGGCGGATACCCGCGCGCCCGGGTGGGCGTGGCGAGGTAGGCCGCAAACTGCGGCTGCAGGTCCTCGACGAGAAGGTAGACCCGCAGCTCAGGTCCCGCGGGTGGCGGGACCTGAGTCACTCTGCAGCCTCGGTCGCGAACGCCTTAGAGATCTCGGGGTGCGGGCGCGGGATCACATGCACCGACACGAGCTCGCCGACCGACGACGCAGCCTCGGCACCGGCCTCGGTGGCGGCCTTGACTGCGCCAACGTCGCCCACGATGGTCACGGCCACGAGGCCGTCGCCCACCTGCTCGCGTCCGACGATGACCACGTTGGCGGCTTTCACCATCGCGTCAGCGGCGGCGAGGGCGGCCACGTAGCCCTTGGTTTCGATCATTCCGATCGCGTTGTTCGACATCTGCTTCTCCTTGTGCGGCCCGCTCCGGGGTGGAGCGGGGTGGGTGGATGGGTGGTGGGTCGGATTGCCGTGCGGCTAACTCGGATCAATCGATCCGATGATGAGTGCATCGATGGGGGGAGAGCTCGGAAACCAGCCCGCCGCAACCGACCCGGTGGCGACGAGCACCTGCTCGCCCACCCCCGTGCCGAGTGCGTCGAAGGCGATGAGGCGTGCGCCGCCGTCGACCTCCACCTCGAGGAAGGCTCCGTTCGGAACCTCTGCCAGCCGCTTAGTGGCCCAGACATTGCCAATGACCGTTGCGCGCAGCATCTAGGACTCCTTCCTGATGTCGACGCCAAGAGCTCGCGCGCGGTCGCGCGCGAGCGGGGTGAGCACGGCTCGGGGGCCGAGCGTGAGGGAGAGTCCCTGGTCTGCTGCAGCACGCACCTGACGCTCGGTCACGGCACCGCGCTCGACCCGCAACTCGCCCGCCGCAACGGTGCCCGATGAGCGCCCAGCGGTCGATGCAGTACGAACGTCGGCACCCACAAGGGTGAACGAACGCCGGCCGCTGCGCAGGTGCTGACGCGTGACCGGGTTGTCGGCAAGAGCGAGCAGTCGGTGCACGAAGGCGTCGAGGTCGGCGTCGGTGCGAATCACCACCGGCTCGCGCGCCTGGTCTAGCGCCGCCAAGGATGCCGCGGACGACCGCTGCGAGGCCACCTGCTCGGCTGCCACCTCGCGCACAATCGACGGCAGTGCCTCACGGATCGCCTGACGCACCATCGACCGCATCTCGTCGTGCTCGGCGGTCATGTCGCGGTCCTCAGCGCGGCTTCGGCTGCCTCAGCCGCCGCCCGCACGTCGGACTCGCGACCGGTGAGGTAGACCCGCCCGGTGGCACCCATCATGCGGTAGTCGACCACCTTGATGCGCGCTGCCTTCTCAGCCTCGTTCACCGCGAGGATCGCGTACGACGCCGGCTGCATTTCGAGCACGAAGAGTGACTCGCCCGTGAGCGCCATCGAACCGATCTTGTTGCGGTTGATGAGAAAGGCGTGCTGGCGGTCGAGGCTCGGCACGATACGTGACGCCAGAATTTGTGGCTTGAGCGCGTCGCCCGGTGAGGCGTCGAGACGCTCGAGCACCGCGGCAGCGGCCGCGCGCACCGAGGCGCTGGAGCCATGGATCTCGAGGTAGCCGAACTGTCGCTCGACCACGAGGATGCCAGCGCGCACATCGGCGTGCTTGAGTGCAATGTCGGTCAGCGGCTCGATGTCGAGCCCGGGGGCGACCTCAATGATCTGCGCCGCAACATCAGCCCGCGGCAGAGACCCACGCACCCAGGTTCCGAGGTACGACATTGTCTGCGGCTGCAGACGGTCAATAAAAATGAAGGAGCGAAGCTCAGCCACGGGTCATCCCTTCATCAGAGCGGTTAGCTCATCGATGATGAGACGGCGAATCTCGTCGCGAAGCTCGGCGCTCTGGGCGGTGAGCGGCTCTCGCGGCGCGCTCGAGTGGGCCCCCTCGAGGTTCTCATTGGAGGCCGTGGGGTAGGCGGGCACCGCGTCGGTTGAGCCATGCCACGGGGTGAGCCCGGCAAAGTCGGCCATGGGCTCGCGCGAGTCGGCGTTGTACGCGATGCGTGTGTGGTTGACCAGATGCTTGGGCTCGAGGTTCTCGCCCACCGACGAACGCCCGAAGAATCCGGTGCCGATGGTCATGGTGGGCGCGAGGTTGGTGTCGATGCCAGAGCTGCCGAGGCTGTTGCCCACGTTAACCGCCACGCGCAGCACGCGCACACCCGCCGCAAACCTCATGATGACAGCCGGATCGCGACTGTGGATGGCCGCCGAGTGACCGGCTCCGCTGATGCGCAGCACCGCCTGAGCAACCGCGAGCCCCCGCGCTGCCGTGGGTACCCGGATAACGCCCAGGACGGGACAGAGCTTTTCGTGGGCCAGCATTTCCTCGGGCACGGCAAGCTCGAAAGGCGCGAGCAGTACCCGGGTTCGGGGTGGCACCCGCACCCCAGCGGCCTCGGCGATGACGGCAGCCGACCGACCGACCCACTGGGTGTCGAAGCGTCCGCCTGGGAAGAGCAGCTCGCGCACGGCGTCACGGTCGCTGTCGGCTAGGAGGTGTCCACCGGCACGAGTCAGCTGGCTCATCAACGCATCGGCCACGGGCTCTTCGACGATGAGCACGCTCTCGTTGGTGCACAGGATCGAGTGGTCGAACGACTTGCTGTCGATGATGCGCTGCGCCGCAGCGGCGAGGTCGGCACTGGCGTCGACGAACACGGGCACATTGCCGGGGCCGACGCCGATCGCGGGGTTGCCACTGCTGTAGGCGGCCCTCACCATGGGGGTGCCGCCGGTGGCGAGGATCACGTCGACCCGATCGTCGGTCATGAGCGCGTTGATCAGCGGAACTGTGGGCTTCTCGACCACCTGGATGGCACCGTCGGGCGCGCCCGCCGCCACCGCGGCCGCCGCGAGCACGTGCACGGCCTCAGCACACACCGCGGCGGCGAAGGGGTGCGGGCTGATGATGATCGCATTGCGGGTCATCAGCGCGAGCAGCACCTTGAAGTACACCGTGCACACGGGGTTAGTCGACGGTGTGAGTGCGAGGATCACTCCGGCCGGCCGCGGAATTTCGACGATCTTGCCGGTGGGGTCGATGGTAGGAGTCACGAAGTCGTGGTCGCGGTAGGCCTCAACCAGACCAGTGGAGCAGGCCAGGTTCTTGATGACCTTGTGCTCCACCACCCCGAATCCCGTTTCGGCCACGGCCTCCTCGGCGAACTGCCGTGCGTGATCGGCCGCGACGCGCGCCACCGCCTCGACGATTCGCCGCACCGATGCCGCGTCGAACGAGGCGAAAGCGCGCGAGGCCCACTCGGCCCTCTCGATCATCGCTCGACCGCGCGGCACACCGGCTGGCGCGAGGGGCAACTCGAACATCAGCGCATCCATCAGGCGCTCCGCCTCGCGACACCGCGGACGTCATCCCACGCCTGACCCACCGACACCGCGACGCGATCCATGAGTTCCTCGGCGAGGTCGGGCTTCAGCAGCAGCCCAGGCTTGAACTGCAGCACGCTGGGGTCGAGGGTCGAGAAGATCGCCCACACGCCGTTTTCGTACAGGCGCTTCATCACGAACTTGGCGCCCTCGGGGTGGCTGAACTCAAGTCCGATCACCACTCCGTTCTGGCGAATTCCGGTGAACCAGTCGGGATACGTCGACTGGATCTCGCGCAGGCCGGCACCGATGAAGTCGGAGATGTAGTGCACCATCGAGCGGGTCTCCGGGCGGTTGCAGATTTCGAGGGACTTGAGCCCAGCGATGCAGCCGAGCTCAGCGCCGCCAAAGGTCGAGATGTGGCCGAAGCCATCCTCGGTGAGCCAGCCGGCGCAGCGCTCGCTCACCAGCACGCAGGCAATGGGGTACATGCCGCCGCTAATGCCCTTGCCGGTCACGAGGATGTCGGGCTCGATGCCGTGCTTCGTGATGCCCCACAGCTCGCCGGTGCGCATCAGACCGGT
>WLOZ01000062.1 GCA_009699025.1 Actinomycetota bacterium | reverse complement strand
GCCCCTCGTTCGGCCTCTGCGGGTTGAGGCGGCGGCCGAGCAGTGGTGCCAGCGAGGGGTCGGCAGCCAGCCCCGCGAGCAGGTCGAGGCCGTCGGACAGCGCGACCACGTCGTGGGGGTCTGACAGATGGCGGTGGTCGGGCGTCGAGGCGGCCATCGGGTCGGAGCGGTCGAGTTGCACGCTGCCGCGCGACCGGGGGGTGAGGAGGGCCGCGGGCAGGACCACCGCCCAGCCGTGGGGGCTGTCTGCCCGGGGCTCGACCCAGGGGTAGAGGTGCAGGTCGAACGGGCCCGAGGCCACGCTCGACGACGCCTTCGCGACGCTCTGCTCCTCGGGCAGCCACCCCGTCGTCGCGCGGAACGACTCGAGCAGGCCGACGAGCTCGGCGCTCGCGTCGAACTCGAGCGACACCGTGGGGTGGTCGTGCAGGTTGCGGCCCACCCCCGGAAGGTGTGAGATCACGTCGACGCCGTGCGACCGCAGCTCCTCCGAGTCGCCGATGCCCGAGCGGAGCAGCACCTCGGGGGTTCCGTAGACCCCGGCCGAGAGCACGACGAGGCCACAGCCCACCCGATGCACCTGACCGTCGCGGATGACCTCGACCCCGGTGACGCGACCTGCCTCGACCAGCACGCGCGACACCGTGGTCAGCGC
This sequence comes from Actinomycetota bacterium, assembly GCA_009699025.1. The sequence continues at coordinate 7,917 of WLOZ01000062.1, read as the reverse complement.
CGACACGGTGGCCCGGGGGCTGGCGCGCACCGGGTCGAGGTAGGCGAACGCGGCGTTCCAGCGCTGACCGTCGACGATGTTGACCGGTGCGACGTCGACTCCCGCGGCACCGTCGAGGTCGTCGAGGTCGTCGCGTCGGGGGAGCCCTGCCGCGACGCTGGCGGCGATGAAGGCCCGCTGGAGGGGCTGCACCTGGTCGTCGGAGTAGCGGGTGACGCGCATGCGCTCGCTCGCCGCGTTGAGATGCCGGCGGAACTCGGCGGCCGACCAGCCCGTGAGCCCGGCAGCCGCCCACGCGTCGTAGTCGCCGACCCAGCCCACCGACTGGCTGCAGCCGTTGTGGGTGGAGCAGCCCCCGATCACGCGGGCGCGGTCGAAGGTCAGCAGGCGCCCGGAGTCGCCCGGACCGGAGTAGCCCCAGTCGTGCGACAACGGCAGCGTGGTCGCGTCGAGCAGGTCGGCGGGCCAGCCCGACGAGCCATGGGCGCCGTAGTCGGGGCCCGACTCGACCACGAGCACGGAGCGGTCGCCCCGTTCGAGGAGCCTTCCCGCCACGACCGACCCGGCCGTGCCGGCGCCCACGACCACGACGTCGACCGTCGACGGAAGCGGAGAGGTGGTCTGGGTGGCGATGCTGATCAGAGCCCCAGGGTGATGGTTCGCAGCCGCGTGTAGCCCTGCAGGCCGGCCACCCCGTTCTCCGCCCCGAATCCCGAGGCGCGCGCCGGCTCGAAGCCTGCCCCGAGGATCTCGGGCGGGCTCTCGGGCGACGGGTTCACGTTCGCGCCGCCGCAGCGAAGCCGACTGGCGAGCCGGTAGCCCTCGCCCGCGTCGCCGGCCCACACGTACGACATCAGCCCGTACTCGGTGTCGTTGGCAAGACGCACGGCGTCGTCGTCGTCGCTGAAGCGGACGACGGACAGCACGGGGCCGAATATCTCCTGGCGCGACGGTGAGTCCGCCGACTCGTCGGCAAGCAGCGTCGCGTCATAGCCGAACCCCTCGGGCAGGGAGGCGCTGCGCGTGCCGCCGACCACGACACGCGCCCCCTGCGCCACGCTCTCGGAGACGATCGACACCACGCGCTCGAGTTGCGTGGCACTGGCCAGGGGCCCGTGAGTGGTGTCGCGGTCGAGGGGGTCGCCGACGGAGATCGCGGCCGCCCGCTGCGACACCAGCGCGACTAGTTCCTCGGCGTGGCTCTCGTGCACGATGAGTCGCGACCCGGCGGTGCAGACCTGGCCGGAGTTCCAGAAGATCGTCGAGGCCACGGAGTCGGCGATCGCCTCGAGGTTGCGCGCGGAGGCGAGCACCACCTGGGGCGACTTGCCCCCGAGCTCGAGGGCGAGGGGCTTGAGGTTGGACGCTGCCGAGAGCTCCATGAGCCTGCGACCCACCCTGGTCGAGCCGGTGAAGGTCAGGTAGTCGACGTCGTGGTGCCCGGCAAGCGCCTCGCCCGCCACTGCTCCCAGCCCGGGGACGACATTGAGCACCCCGGCGGGAATGCCGGCCTCGAGGGCGATGTCTGCGATGCGCAGCGCGCTGAGGCTGGCGAGCTCGGACGGCTTGAGCACCATCGTGTTGCCGCTCGCGAGAGCGGGGCCGATCTTTGACAGCGCGTTGAAGGCGGGGAAGTTCCAGGGCACGATGGCGCCGACCACGCCGCGGGGCACGCGGACGTTGAGGGTGAGTGACGCGGCGGCCGGCGGCAGCACGCCGTCGACGAACTTGTCGCACGCCTCGGCATACCAGCGCATTCCCGTGGCTGCCACCGCGATGTCTCCGCGCGCACCCTCGACCGGCATGCCCATCTCGAGGGAGTCGAGCAGCCCCAGCTCGTCGGTGTGCAGCTCGAGGGCGTCGGCGAAGGCCAGGAGGAGCCGGGCTCGGTCCCTAGGCTTGCAGAGCGACCAGGCCCCACCCTCGAAGGCGGCTCGCGCCGCGGAAACGGCGGAGTCCACGTCGGCCGCCCCGCCCGCGGGGACCTCGAGCAGGCTCCGGCCAGTGGCGGGGTTCACCGAAGCGAAGGCGTCGTCGGCCATGACGTCGACTCGCAGGCCGTTGATGACCGGGCGCGGGTCGAGGGCCAGCGCGGCCGCCCTGGCGTGCCAGTCGGTCGTGGGTGTGTCCGTGTCCATGCGGAACTCCTCGGGGCCTCGTCGGGCTCGGTCAGCACTCATCACGCACTCGCTCGTGGAACTTCGTCACGGAATCAGGTGACGCGGAGCCGACGTTACCGTAAGGTCCTTACCAACGCAGCCCCAGTGCGGCGCCGATCTGCAGCTAGGCCCAGCCCTCTAGGAGGTCGCGTGTCCACCACTTCGTCCCGATCCCATCGCCGTGCGACGGCTCTTGTGGCGGTGCTCGCGGCCTCCCTGGCGCTCGCCGGCTGCGCCGCCAAGGGCGCCGACACGACACCGAGCGCGGCCGCGACCGCTGGCACCGACGCTCAGGTCGACAAGGTCGTGTGGGGAGTGCAGTCGCCCCCCGCGTCGATGGACATCGCCAAGGGCTACGACCTGGCGACGCGTCGGGTGAGCAGCGTGGCGTTCGACCGGGTGCTCTCGCTCGACAACGACGGCAAGCTGCAGCCATGGATCGCCGAGTCGTGGAGCAGTCCCGACCCGCTCACCTACGTCTACAAGATCCGTGCCGGCGTGAAGTTCTGGGATGGCAACCCGCTCACGGCCGAGGACGTCGCGTTCTCCCTGAGCCGCCACCTCGACCCCAAGCTCGCCTCCGGATTGTTCGTCAACCTGGGCGCCGTGAAGTCGGCGACCGCCACCGACGCCACCACGGTGACGGTCAAGCTCACGCAGGCCGACGCGTCGTTCCCCTACTTCGCAGCGCTCGGCTGGTTCGTGATCCAGAAGAAGTACTCCGAGGCCGCGGGCGACGAGCTGGGAACCCCGTCGAAGCCGGGCATGGGAACCGGGCCCTACACGATCACCTCGTTCTCGGCCTCCGAGGGCGCGACGTTCGAGCGGTTCGATGGCTACTGGGGCACCAAGCCCACGGTGAAGACCTTGGTGTTCAAGGCGATCCAGGACCCCGAGACAGCTAGACTGGCGATGCTGTCGGGTGACCTCGAAGGCTTCTTCGACGTGCCGCTCATCGCCACGAGGCAGTTCGACTCCACGAAGAACGTCGTGATGACGTACGTCACGGGCGCCTACAACGACATGCTCACGATGAACGTGACCAAGGCTCCCTTCGACGACCCCAACGTGCGCTTGGCCATGGCGCACCTGGTCGACCGGGCAGGACTGGTGCAGCCGCTGTTCAACGGCAAGGCCACACTCGCCTCGACCATCGTGCCCAGCGCCCAGATTCTCTCGGTGCTCGGCACCGACGGGGCAACCGCCTTCTACGCCGGGCTGCCGCAGGTTCCCACGTTCGACGTGGCTGCGGCCAAGACCGCGCTCGCGGCATCGAAGTCGCCCAACGGCTTCGAGGTGACGCTGTCGGTCGACACCACCCAGCCCTGGATGTCCCCGCTGGCGCAGAACCTCGCGGAGAACGCCAAGCAGATCGGCATCACGGTCAACGTCAAGAGCGTGTCATCGGCAGACTGGGTGGCCGCTGTGACCGACCCGAAGGGGAGCCCGCTCCAGTTGCTCGCCCTCGGGGCGGGAACGCCGAATCCGGGCGAGATCCCGCCGATGATCCTCGGCGAGGGGCTCTTCAATGTGGCGGGCTACACGAGCCCGTCGCTCGTGGCCTCGCTGGCAGCGCTGGGCGCGGCGCCCGACGTGGCGGCGACGGTGCCGCTGCTGCTGCCCGTGCTCACCCCCGTGGGCAACGACCTCCCGTACGTGCCGCTCTACGACGAGCAGGTGGCTCTGGCGATGAGTCCCAAGCTCGTGTGGCAGGGTGGCTACTCGTACTGGTCCGTGGGGCAGATGTGGCCGCTGTCGCTGCGAGCGGCCCCCTAGCCGCGCCCGTCCTGAAGGGCTCGGTGCCACCTCGACCATGACGATCGTGTGGTTCGTCCTCAGACGGCTCGCCGCGATGGTCGTGATCTTGGCCATCGTGTCGTTCCTCATCTTCAGCCTGCTCGCGCTCGCGCCCGGCGATCCCGTGCTCCTGCTGCTCGGGCCGGCCAAGGCGACTCCGGAGGCGATCGCCCGGGTGCGAGCCGAGTTCCACCTCGACGACCCGTTCCTGCAGCAGTACTGGTCGTGGGTCGGCAACGCGCTGCACGGTGACTTCGGGCGCTCTATCCGCTCGGGGCAGCGCGTGACCGAGGTGATCGCCGAGCGCTTCCCGGTCACGCTGCTCCTCGCGGTGTACGCCTTCGTGCTGACGGCCGTGATCGGGATCCCTGCGGGACTCGCGTCAGGGGTGCGTCGGGGCAGGAAGCTCGATCGCACCGTGACGTTCACCAGCCTGATCGGGCTCAGCGCGCCGACGTTCGCGGTCGCCGTGCTGTTGATCTACGTGTTCGCGATCTGGCTGGGGTGGTTCCCGCCGTTCGGGGCGGGCGAGGGGCTCGGCGACCGGATCTACCACACCACCCTCCCGGCCATCACCCTCGCGATCGGCTCGATCGCGATCGTGTCGCGGCAGACCCGGGCGGCCAGCATGGATGTCGCGACCCGCGACTACGTGACCTTCGCGCGGGCCCGTGCCACTGGCTCGAGCACCATCTGGCGCAGGTACGTGCTGCGCAACGCCGCGCTTCCCGTGATCACGGTGGCCGGGCTCGTGTTCGCGTTCGCGCTCACCGGGGCCGTGCTGGTCGAGTATGCGTTCGCGCTGCCTGGAATCGGGGCCCTGCTGGTCGAGTCCGTGCAGCGGCTCGACCTACCTGTGGTGCAGGCGGTCGCGCTGTTCACGGCGGTGCTCGTCCTGTCGGTGAACCTCGTGGTCGACGTCACGTACTTCCTGCTCGACCCGCGGCTGCGACGGTCGGGAGGCTCCTGATGGCCATGGACATCCGGATGACGGACCTCACGCTGCCCGACCCCCACGAGGCGCAGTCGCGCTCGACGCTCGGGCCCCTCGCGTGGGTGTGCCTCGTGTTCATCGCCCTGCTGGTCGTGGTCGCCATCGTGACGCCATGGATCGCGCCCTACGACCCGGCCCACCAGGACCTGCTCGCCAGTTCGGAGGGCCCCAGCGCGGCACACTGGTTGGGCACCGACAGCCTCGGGCGCGACATCCTCTCCCGAGTGCTCTTCGGGTCGCGGACTGCCCTCGCCGGACCGCTGGTTGTGGCAGTCGGAGCGGGCGTGCTGGGAACCGCCTTCGGACTCCTCGCCGGCTATCGCGGAGGCCGTGTCGACGGCCTCACCATGCGCTGCATCGACCTGGTGTACGCGGTGCCGCCGCTCCTCGTCGCCATCGTGGTCGTGGGAGTGTTCGGAGGGGGCTACTGGCTGGCAGTGGTCGTGCTCATCGTGCTGTCCGCCCCGGCCGACGTGCGGGTCGTGCGCAGCGCAGCGATGGCTCAGCGCGAGCTCCCGTACGTGGCCGCGGCTCGCACGGTGGGCGTCGGTGGCCTCGCCATTGCCGTGCGACACGTGCTGCCCAACGTCACACCCACCGTGAGCGCCAACGTGCTGCTCCAGTTCGTCGGCGCCCTGATCGCACTGTCGGGCCTGGCCTTCCTGGGCCTCGGCGCTCCCGCTGGGACGCCGGACTGGGGCCTCATGATCGCTGAGAACCGCAGCGTGCTCGACCTCAACCCGCTCGCGATGGTGGTCCCGGCACTGCTCATCATGGGCCTCGCCGTCGCGATGACGGTGCTGGGCGACCGGACCTACGAGATCCTCTCCGACCGGGGCGGGAAATGACCACGGTCGCCAGCGCCGGCGCGCGGGACGAGCCCGCGGGAGGCCCGCCGCTGCTGCGGGTGCGCGACCTGACCGTCGTCCACCGCCAGACTGGGGTCGACCAGACGCTCGTTGCTGGAGTGTCCTTCGACGTCGGCAAGGGGCAGACCGTCGGGCTGGTCGGCGAGTCCGGTTCGGGCAAGTCGCTGACCGCCAAGGCGCTCGTCGCCCTGCTCGACCCCGAGCTCCGGGCGTCGGGCTCGGTCAGCTTCGAGGGCACCGAGCTGCTCGGGTCGTCGGGGCGCGTCTCCAGCCGCGTCCGCGGTCGCGGCATCGGGCTGCTCATGCAGGACCCGTTCACCATGCTCAACCCCATGATGACCGCGGGCGCACACATCGCCGAGACGCTGCGGAGCGCGGCCGGGGCCTCGCGATCTGGGGTCGACACCTCCGGTGCCGAGATCGCGCGACGTCTCGCCGAGGTGGGGATCTCCGACCCTTCGGTGGCGGGTCGCTACCCCTTCGAGCTCTCCGGCGGCATGTCGCAGCGGGTTGCGCTCGCCGCGGTGCTGGCGGGCGACCCGCGGCTTCTCGTCGCCGATGAGCCCACCACCGCCCTCGACGCCACGACCCAGCGCGACATCCTCGACCTCCTGATCCGCACCCAGCGTCGACGAGGCATGAGCATGATCCTGATCACGCATGATCTGCGCCTGGCCTTCTCGACCTGCTCGCGAGTCATGGTCATGTACGCGGGGTCGATCGTCGAGCAGGCGCCCGCTGACGACATCCGGGACACTCCAGCGCACCCCTACTCGAGGGGGTTGCTGTCCGCCGTTCCCAGTGCGAGCCACTACCAGGCAACCTTGCGTGGCATCCCGGGCGCCGTGCCCCCGGTCGCAGCCGTTCAGCACCAGTGCGGATTCGCCTCCCGCTGCCCGCACGCGGTCCAGGCCTGCCGGGTGGAGAAGCCGCCCCTGAGACAGGTGGGTCCCGGACGGGAGAGTGCCTGCCTGCGACACGACGACCTCATGGCGACGGCGGCCCTCTCGCGAGTCGCTGACTCTCACGCGCAGCGGCCGGCCCGTGCGTCCGCGCCGGCCATGCTCGAGGTGGCCGGACTTGTCAAGGCGTACGGGCGCCGCGCCCGGTCGCAGGTCGCGCTCTCAGACGTGTCGTTCGGTCTGGAGGCGGGGGAGTGTCTGGGCATCGTGGGGGAGTCCGGTTCGGGGAAGACCACGCTCGCGCGGCTCATCCTGGGCCTCACGACCGCCGACTCGGGCTCGATCACTCTCGACGGACTCGACGTCAGCGACTACTCGCGGCTCAGTCACGCCGATTCGCGCCGCGCCCGCCAGACGGTGCAGTGCGTGTTCCAGGACCCATACTCGTCGCTCAACCCGAGGCACACGATCGGATACGCGCTGGCCGAGGCGCTGAGGCGTCGAGAGCAAGTGCCGAACGACGTCGACGCGGAGGTGGCGCTGCTGCTCGAGCGGGTCGGGCTGCCCCCTTCGACGGCCAGCCGTCGGCCTGCCGCACTGTCGGGTGGGCAGCGCCAGCGCGTCGCGGTGGCCCGCGCGATGGCACCGCAGCCCAAGGTCATCGTCTGTGACGAGCCTGTGGCCGCACTTGACGTGTCGGTGCAGGCACAGGTCCTCGAACTGCTGCGTGAGGTCAACTCCGACACCGGGACGAGCCTGCTCTTCATCACCCACGACCTCGGTGTGGTGCGCCAGGTGGCAGAGCGCATCATCGTGCTGTACCGGGGGTCTGTCGTCGAGGAAGGGGCCACCGACGCCGTGCTCGACGACCCTCAGCACGACTACACTCGGCGACTGGTCGACGCGATGCCGCAGGAGGGAGACTCCTGGCTCGACGGAGAGAGGGGGAACCCGTGAGCGCAGCCGGCACCAAGACTGACGATGTTTCCCCACGGAGACGCCGCCGGCCACGGGCCCAGACACGCGCGCTGCTGCTCGACACAGCCACGACACTCGTGATGGAACAACTGGTCGCGAGCGGCGAGGTCGGAAACCTCCTCGCGGCGGTGCGCGTCACCGACGTGCTGGCGGCTATCAACGAGCAGGCCGGTCCAGGCGAGTTCCCGATGACCACGGGGGCGGTCTACCAGATCTGG
>WLOZ01000061.1 GCA_009699025.1 Actinomycetota bacterium | reverse complement strand
TCAGCGGTCGTCGGCGAGACCTACGAGTTCACGGCCATGTACCCCGGCTTCGCGAAGGACGCCCGCGACGAGGGCTTCGACGAGATCGCCGACTGGATGGCCACCCTCGCCCGCGCTGAGAAGACTCACGCCGGTCGCTTTAAGCGCGCACTCGACACGCTCCGCGGCACCACGGTCGACGCCAACGCCTGACCGGCGGCCGGCTCACCTTGCCTTATCCCAGTCAGGCGCGGAGTCCCCTCTCGAGGGCTTCGCGCCTGACTGCTGTAAGGGTCCAGATCTCCCCCCTGCTTAACCCAGCCCCTGACCGACTCCAGCCCTCGGAGCACCCATGAGCCGCACCCTCGCCCGCGACCGTCTCGTCCTCGACCGGGCCGCCTACCTCGCTGACGTTCGTCCCGAGCTTCGGGCCCGACTAATCCCCCTCCGCGCCTCGCGGCGCGCCCGGCTCGGCGACTCGCTCGCCCTAGAGTTCGAGAACTCAGAGACGCTGCTCTACCAGGTGCAGGAGATGCTCATGGTCGAAGGCGTGGTCGACGAGTCCGCCGTGACCGACGAGCTCGACGCCTACTCGCGCCTGCTCCCGGAGTCTCACTCCCTCTGCGCCACCCTGTTCATCGAGGCCGGCGACGTCACGACCGTGAAGGAGGAATTGCGGGCCCTCAGCGGCATCCAGCACTCGATCCGCCTCGAGGTGTCGGTTTCTGGCGGACCTCCGCGGGTCATCGCGGGTATCGAGGTGCCGGGCCCCGACGAGGAGGGACCGAGTGAGATCACCCATGCGGTGCACTTCCTCCGATTCTCCTTCGATGACCAGAGCAGGGATGCCTTCCGGGACCCGTCGGTGGTGGTCGAACTCGTGGTCGAACATCCGGCTTACGCAGCGGCCGTGCCGCTGGAGGGAGACCTTCGCCTTCTGCTGCTCGCCGATCTCAGCCTCGAGCAGTAGGGGTGCTGATCGTGCCCGAACTGCGACTGGTGAATCGCGTCACCCCCGATGCCACCGAGCCCTCTCGTCTGGCAGGATGAAGGCGTGACGGCATCAACGATCGACGAAGCAACAGTCCACGCTCCGGCGAACCGCCCCAATATGGTCGCCGTGGGCACCATCGTGTGGCTCGCCAGTGAGCTGATGTTCTTCGCGGCCCTGTTTGCGATGTACCTCACCAGCAAGTCCGTGAACCCCGAGGTCTGGGCGGCCGAGACACCGCTGCTGAACGTCCCCTTCGCGGCTGCCAACACCACCGTCCTAGTGCTCTCCAGTGTGACCTGCCAGCTCGGAGTGTTCGCCGCCGAGCGAGGCGACGTCAACAAGCTGCGCCGCTGGTTCATCATTACGTTTGTGATGGGCGCCTTCTTCATTGGTGGTCAGGTGTACGAGTACGCGGGCCTCGTGCGAGAGGGAATCACTCTTTCAGGCTCGTCCTTCGGTTCGGTGTTCTACCTCACCACCGGATTCCACGGTCTGCACGTCACCTTCGGACTCGTGGCCTTCCTCTTCGTCCTCGCCCGCACGTACCTGATCAAGCGCTTTAACCACCAGGAGGCCTCGGCAGCGATCGTGGTGTCGTACTACTGGCACTTTGTCGACGTGGTCTGGGTGGGCCTGTTCACCATGATCTACCTCATCAAGTAGCTCGTTCACCCCGCACGACAACGCGAGAGAGGTCTTGAAGTGAACTCCATGGCTGCCCGCAGAAGGCATCCGGCGACACTCCTCGTCATGCTTCTGCTCGCCCTGCTCGGCACAGGCGCGATCTACGCCGCCGTCGACTCGGGCACCTCGGCTCAGGCCGCCGACCAAAAGTGGTCGGAGGCTCAGATCGAGAGCGGCAAGAAGCTGTTTGCCGAGGGCTGCTCCAGCTGCCACGGGCTCAACGCTCAGGGCTCGGCCATGTCTCCCACCCTGCTCGGCGTGGGCGCAGCGGGCGTCGACTTCCAGGTGGGCACCGGACGAATGCCGCTAGCAGCCCCGGGCGCTCAGGCCGTCGCGAAGCCCCCCGTTTACAGCCAGGCTGAAATCGATGCCCTGGCTGCCTACGTGTCGTCCCTCGCCCCCGGCCCCGGGGTTCCCACGGCCGAGCAGCTCGACACCGCCACTGCGGACCTCGCCACCGGAGGCGAGCTCTTCCGCACCAACTGCGCCCAGTGCCACAGCTTCGCGGGTAAGGGTGGCGCGCTCAGCGATGGAACCGCCGCGCCCAGCCTGATGGATGCCACCCCGCGGCAGATCTACACGGCGATGGTGTCCGGACCGCAAAGCATGCCCATCTTCGGTAATGGAACGATCACTGTCGAGGAGAAGCAGACGATCATCAAGTGGATCGCCAGCCTGCAGGCCGATGACAACCCCGGGGGCCTTGCCCTCGGGCGGCTCGGCCCGGTTACCGAAGGTCTCTTCGTGTGGCTCATCGGGCTCGGTGCGCTCATCCTCGTTGCTATCTGGATCGGAGTGAAGGCCAAGTGAGCGACCTCACCACCACGAACACGGGCGCGGCCGACGGAGACCCCGGCCACGACGCCACGACGGCCGGCGAGCACGCTGAGCACGCTGAGCTAGTGCTGCCCAACGGCCGCCCCGCCCCCGCGCCGCTGCCTCATGAGCCGCGCCGAGCTGACATCGACCCCAAGGCGGCCAAGCGGGCCGAGCGCCAGGTCTCGATCATGTTCACCCTCGCCATCCTGCTGTTCCTGCTCTTCGTGGTGGCCTACGCAGCGGTCGACAAGACCACGGTCATCGCGCTCCCGCTGGTCGGCACCATGAGTGCTAGCAACCTCACCCTCGGCCTCACCTTTGGCCTCGCGATCTTCCTGATCGGCGCGGGAGCGATTCACTGGGCCAAGAAGCTAATGCCCGACGTCGAGGTCGTGCAGATGCGCCATGACCTCGTGAGCGAGCCCCAAGACCGCGCCGAGGCCCTCGAGATCTTCGACGCAGGTGCGGTCGACTCTGGCTTCGGCCAGCGCCGCATCATTCGGCGCACCCTGATCGCGGCGATGGCGCTCTTCCCCATCCCGCTGGTGGTGATCCTCCGCGACCTGTGGGTCACCCCGCCCGACTCGCCCACTCCGAGCGCGCTACTCAAGGAGACCATCTGGACCAAGGGCGAGCGCATCGTCACCGATGGCTCCTACCAGCCCATTCGTCCCGAGGACATCCCCGTGGGCGGGCTCGTCAACGTGGTGCCGGCCAGCCTGCTCGAGGTCGAGGAGACCGAGGGCAACCTCAACGCCCGGGCAAAGGCGTCCTCGATCATCGTGCGCATGCGCCCCGAGGACATCCGCTCGCAGCAGGGAGGCACCCCCGAGGAGCCGTGGGACTACCAGGGCATCCTGGTCTTCTCGAAGATCTGCACCCACGTGGGCTGCCCCATCTCGCTCTACCAGAAGCGCACTCACCAGCTCCTCTGCCCGTGCCATCAGAGCACCTTTGACCTCGCTGACTCAGCCAAGGTCGTGTTCGGCCCCGCCGCCAGACCGATGCCTCAACTCGCGGTTACCGTGGATTCCGAGGGATACTTGGTGGCACGGGGAGACTTCCAATCACACATCGGACCGAGCTTTTGGGAGCAGGGATCATGAGCACTGTCGTGAAGGCTGGTGGAACCGTTGTCGACTACGTCGACCAACGGCTCGGCATCGCCCAGTTCATGAAGCGGAGCCTCAACAAGGTCTTTCCCGACCACTGGTCGTTCATGCTCGGCGAGATCGCGCTGTACAGCTTCATTGTGCTACTGCTGTCAGGCACCTACCTCACCCTGTGGTTCAAGCCCTCCATGACCGAGATCATTTACGACGGGTCATACCTGCCGCTCAATGGCATCAAGATGAGCGAGTCCTTCGCCTCGACGCTCAACATCTCCTTTGATGTGCGCGGTGGTCTGCTCATGCGCCAGATCCACCACTGGGCTGCTCTGTTCTTCATGGTGGCAATCACCGTGCACCTCCTGCGTGTGTTCTTCACGGGCGCCTTCCGCAAGCCTCGCGAGTTCAACTGGGCCATCGGCGCAGGCCTGCTGACCCTCGGCATCCTCGAGGGCTTCGCTGGCTACTCGCTGCCTGACGACCTTCTCTCCGGCACGGGTCTGCGCATCGCACAAGGCATCGTCCTGAGCATCCCCATCGTGGGCACCTGGGCGCAGTTCCTTCTGTTCGGGGGTGAGTTCCCGGGAGTCGACTTCATTCCACGGCTCTATACGGTGCACGTGCTGCTCATTCCTGGCATCTTCTTGGCGCTCATCAGCGCCCACCTCATGATGGTGTGGCACCAGAAGCACACCCAGTACCCAGGCCCAGGCCGCACCGAGAAGAACGTGGTCGGCTTTCCGCTGCTGCCGGTGTACATGGCCAAGGCGGGCGGCTTCTTCTTCATCGTGTTCGGCGTCACCACCCTGATGGCCGGCCTCGTCACCATCAACCCCATCTGGGCCTTCGGCCCCTACACCCCCGACCAGATCAGCGCTGGCTCCCAACCCGACTGGTACATGGGCTGGCTCGACGGCGCGGTGCGCCTCACGCCCAACTGGGAGTGGAACATCGGCGCCTACAGCATCAGCTGGAATGTCTTCCTGCCCACGGTGGTCCTGCCGGGCATCATCTTCACCCTGCTCGGCGTCTACCCGTGGATTGAGAAGTGGGCCACCGGGGACAACCGCGAGCACAATCTCCTCGACCGGCCGCGCAACGCTCCCACCCGGACGGCCATCGGAGTGATGGCCATTTCCTTCTACGGGATGCTCTGGATTTCAGGTGGCAACGACATTCTGGCCACCACCTTCGGCCTGTCGATTAATACCATCACGTATACGCTGCGGGTCGCTATCTTCATCGTGCCGGCCCTGGCGTTCATGATCACCAAACGCATCTGCCTGTCGCTGCAGCGACGCGACCGAGAGAAACTGCTGCACGGCATCGAGAGTGGCAACATCCTGCGCACCCCCGAAGGTGAGTTCATCGAGATCCACACTCCTCTTCCGGCGAAGGACAGGGCGAAGATTCTGGCCAAGGTCGACCACGTGCCCATCGCGATTGAGTCTGGAGTCGACGAGAACGGGGTGGCGAGGCCGCTGCGCTCGATCAAGGGCGCTCAGGCTCGGTTCTCCCGCTGGTACTACGGCGACAATGTGGCTCTTCCGTCGCCCGAGGAGCTCGCTGCGGCCGAGGCTCACGCTGCGCACGAGCTTCACGACCACGGGTCGGTGCTCGAGGACTTCAAGAACCTCGAGATGACATCGGAGCCCGTGCTGCACTCTCCCGCCATCGGCGGCCACCAGAGCAACTCCCACCAGCACTGAGCGCGAACTCAGCGATGGCGATGCACATCATGAGATTGTCTGTGGCAGACGCCGCCGCTTTCATGTCTGACAGAGAGAGGGAAAACCTCGAGCATCGGGTCCTCTGCCCCTCCGGCAGCCTATGCACTCCGCCGGTGAGTCTGCGCGGATTTCAAAGCGGTGACGATCCCACTCACGTCATCATCCTGACCGAAGGTGACTGGACTGCGGAGCAGTTGGACGCGTGGAGGTCATGCCCTCACCGGCAAGCCATCTGGGAACACGCCGAAAGCGGCGGGGCCAGACACGTCGACTTTGACCACGACAACCACCACGTCGGTGAGTTCGTTGAGATCTGGGCCGCTAGTTTCGCCTAACGGAGACTTTGATCAGCCTCGGTGGTCATGACCGAGTCGATCCGCGAGTCTTCCAGCCACTCGTACCACGGGACGTTCCAGACCGTGATGCCATTGTCGCCGGTGCCCATCTGCTTGTCGTTGCCGACGAATTCATAGACGTCACCCAGACCACTGATGCCGTACAGCCATTCGGCGTTACTGGTACTCATACCTGTACAGCCGTGGCTCACGTTGTCGTATCCCTGCGAGCCCTCAGACCACGGTGCGGCGTGCAAGAACTCCCCCGACCAGGTCAGTCGCATCGCGTACTCGACCGTCAGCCGGTAGTACTCGGGGCTGGTCGGGTCGGTGCCGCCGGTGGCGGCGTCCATGAGTCGTGTTCGCTCCTTGGTGAGCACCACCTTGACCCCCGACCGACTTTCGAAGCCGGGCTTGCCGGTGGTGATCGGGATGGTGCGGATCACCGTGCCATTGCGACGCACGGTGAGCGTGTACTTGTTCATGTCGACCCGACCCACGATGGAGTCGGAGGTGTGGAAGACGTAGGAGGCGTCCTTCTCTCCCCACACGTCGGGGCCCGTCTGAACGCCTAGGAGGTTCGCCTTCACCGTAATGTCGATGTTGCCCGGCCAGTACGTCTTAGGCCGGTACTGCACGGTGTTGTCAGACAGCCAGCGCCAGGCCCCCTCGATCGAGGTCGGTGTGATCACAACGAGGTTCGACTCGACGTCCGCCTTGAACTCGATATCGCGGTCGAAGGTGAGCGTCAAGGGAATGCCCACCCCGAAGGTGGAGCCCGCCATGGGCTCGCTCCACTGCACGGCCGCCGTGCGATCGGGCACCATGGTGCTGAACTGCACACGCTTCGAGGTGCTGAGACCCTCGCGGTCTATTGCCGCGGCTTCCACGAAGTACGTGGCTCCGTACCCGACGGCATGGTCTACCGACACCCAGCTGCGCGAATCGCCCGACAAGGTTCCCCTCAGTGGGGTTCCATCGGCGCTGACCACCTTCACCGAGGTGAGCCGCCCCTGCTGGGCCTGCACTCTGACTGGCGAGCCTGGGAGCACCTCGGTGTCGCCTACGGTGGGGGTGATCGAGAGGGTGGCCGTCGAGGTAGGAGTGGGAATCATTACCGCGCTCATCGACACGTCAGCAAGGCCGCAGGAAGTCAGACTCATCAGTCCTGCACCCGCGAGGGCCACGAACGCGAGCAGGCGCCCAGTCGCTACTCTCTGCCGCCGCTGCTTCACGGTTGAACCTCCCGCACAGTCATGGCCTCACCATCGGCACGCAGTGTCCGCTTCGTAAGCGCGCACCAACTCAATCCATGGTACGTGCGCACCAGACTGGATGTACCTGACCATCAAGCGTTCGGGCGTGTCGGCTGGCGACCATGACGTGACGTCAGGAGGCGTACGGCCCGCGGTGGTACTCGAACACGGTTCCGATGGCCCCGAAGATGATGGTGCACAAGCCAAAGAGGACCATCCACCACGTCGTGAAGGCAAAGGCGATCGCGGTCGACATGGCGCCGATTCCGATCACCAGCGGCCACCATGAGTGAGGGCTGAAGAATCCGTAGTCGGGATCGGCGTCGGCGATTTCAGCGTCGTAGCGGTCCTCGGGCCGAACCCCAACCCGGTGTCCCGTGAAGAGCGTGTAGAAGCCCACCAGAGCGGAAAGACCAGCCGTGAGAGTGAGTGCCGTGGTGCCGACGATCTCGCCAGCAATGAACCAGTACGCCACGGCAACAAGGGCGTAGAAGATCGAGCCCAGCGCGAAGAGCCAACCCTCAACCTTCACTTCTTCAGCCCCTCGAGGTTGGGCCCGCCGACCTTATCGAGGATGTTCTTACCCACCGGCAGGTCAGCGACTGCCAATTCAGGGTGATGCAGGTCGAACGCGGGGCGCTCACTGCGAATCGGCGGCAGTGATACGAAGTTGTGGCGCGGGGGTGGGCAACTGGTGGCCCACTCGAGCGAGCACCCCCAGCCCCATGGGTCGTCGACTGTCACCAGCGGCGCATGGCGCCACGTGCGGTAGACGTTCCAGAGGAACACCAGGGTGGAGGCACCGAGCACGAACGAGAACACTGTCGAGAACTGGTTGAGCGTGGTAAAGCCGTCAGACTCGGCGTAGTCGGCGTAACGACGGGGCATTCCCTCGGCGCCGAGCCAGTGCTGCACCAGGAAGGTTCCCTGGAAGCCCACGAAGAGCAGCCAGAAGTGCAGCTTGCCCAGACGCTCGTTGAGCATGCGACCGGTCCACTTGGGCCACCAGAAGTAGAAGCCCGCGAACATCATGAAGACCACCGTTCCGAACACCACGTAGTGGAAGTGGGCCACCACGAAGTAGGAGTCGCTCACCGCGAAGTCGATCGGAGGGTTGGCCAGCAGGATGCCGGTCAGGCCACCGAAGAGGAAGGTGACGAGGAAGCCGAGGGTCCACAGCATCGGAGTCTCAAACGTGAGGCTGCCCTTCCACATCGTGCCAATCCAGTTGAAGAACTTCACTCCGGTGGGCACGGCGATGAGCATGGTCATAAACGCGAAGAACGGCAGGTTCACCGCCCCCGTGACGTACATGTGGTGGGCCCACACCGCCACGGAGAGGCCAGCGATGGCGATTGTGGCGAAGACCAAGCCCTTGTAGCCGAAGACCGGCTTGCGGCTGAACACCGGGAGAATCTCACTGGCCACGCCGAAGAAGGGCAGAGCAAGGATGTACACCTCGGGATGGCCGAAGAACCAGAAGAGGTGCTGCCACAGGATGGCGCCACCGTTGGAGGCCTCGAACACTACGGAACCAAACTTGCGGTCGACCTCGAGAACCACGAGCGAGGCGGCTAGCACGGGAAAGGCCATCAGCACGAGCACGCTCGTGAGCAGCACGGTCCAGGTAAAGATGGGCATCCGGAACATGGTCATGCCCGGGGCACGCATGCAGTAGATGGTGGTGACGAAGTTGACGCCACCGAGGATGGTGCCC
>WLOZ01000060.1 GCA_009699025.1 Actinomycetota bacterium | reverse complement strand
GGGTACAGGCCGTTGAGGCGAGCAGGGTTCGAGCTCATCACCCGAACAAAGTCCTCGGGCGTCATGAGACCCGGCTTCACGAACTGGTTCCAGGTAACCGACATGCGTGTCTCCACTCCGGGCAGCCCGTTCGGCATGATCCGCACATCGTGCGACGCCTGCTCCTTCTGGCCGGAGCTGTAGCAGCAGTGATCGCTGCCGACCGTGTGAACCATTCCGTCGGCCAGCCGCTGACCGAGCACTGACACAGTGCTCGCATCGCGGATGGGCGGACAGCACACGAAGCGCTCGGGATAGTCGCCGTCGTAGCAGGAGTCATCGAGGGCAAGGTAGTGCGGGCACGACTCCGAGTACGCGTGCATACCTTCACTCCGCGCCTCGGCAACGAGATCGACGGCACTGGGAATTGACTGGTGCACGAAGTACACCGGAGCACCAGCCCGACGCGCAGCAGCGAGGACTTCCACCACCGCCTGCTCCTCGGCCTCTGCGGGCCTGCTCGCCGCCATCCCTCGGGCGTCAATGCGCCCCTCCTCAGCGGCCGCCGCCTGGGCGGCCTCGATCGCATTGTTTTCCTCGGCGTGAATGTAGGTGAGCCCCGAGACAGTGCTGAGGGCCCTCATGACCGACTCGATGGTCTCGATGCTCACCATCAGCTCACCGCGATAGGTGGTGAAGAGTTTGATCGTGCGCACGCCACGCTCGACGAACGCCGACACCACGTCGTCGACGTTCGCGGGATGGCTGTTGAGCACCCCATGAAAGGCGTAGTCACAGCGCGACTCAACGGCCATCGCCAGCTTCTCATCGAGCGCAGCAACCGGGTCTTGTCCGACCACAGGAATCGCGAAGTCGACCACCGTCGTGGTGCCGCCCGCGAGAGCCGCCAGCGACGCGCTCTCGAAGGTGTCGAGCGTGAGAAAGGCACCGAGGGGAATCGCAAGATGGCAGTGCGGGTCGACGCCTCCCGGCAGCACGTACTGGCCGCTCGCGTCGACGACTCGGGCCGCTCCTAGCGACTCGACATCGACCGACGGGTCGAGGACAGATTCGACCTTCTCCCCCACCACCACCACGCTCGCGAGCCCCGACCACGAGTCGGTCACGACGGTTCCCCCGGTGATAACCAGATCCGGTGCTGCTCCCACGCGACTACCTCCACTGACGATTGTGATCCCTCAGGCGGGCTCTGATACTCGCACAATCACGTACAGGCGCCCGCAGTTCGCCATGACCGGGCGCGGCGACAGGCGTCCCGCATCCCTCGAACGAGGGAGTCCGTCAGCGAGTCACCCACTACACCCACCCTGCACCCACACTCGAACGAGCCGGGAAGACTGGCGCCGCGCGGCGACGGAGTTGCCCCGTCTGAGGGCTGTGTCGGGGCAGCACGACCCTCTTAGAGTGCCGATACGGGTGAAGCCATCCCGGTGTTCGCGATTTTCAGAGAGGAGTTGGCCACGATGACGTTGACGGGCGAAGGTGTGCTCCCTCACCGCGTGAGTGCCGACAGACTGCGCTCGCTCGTCCGCGAGGATCGCGTGCACCGACTGCTCTACACCGATCCGAGCATCTTCGAACTGGAAATGGACTGCCTATTCGGGCACACGTGGATCTATCTCTGCCACGAGTCGCAACTGCCGAATCCCCACGACTTCGTCACAACCCGCATGGGTCACCGACCCGTCATCGTGTCGCGCGACAAGCGATCTGAGATTCACGTGATGATGAACCGGTGCTCGCACCGGGCGGCCACGGTGTGTCGCTCCGCCTCGGGCAATGCCAAGAGCTTCCAGTGCCCCTACCACGGCTGGACCTTCCGCAACGATGGCGAGCTCACCGGTGTCCCGTGGCCCGACGGCTACGCGCCGAGCTTTAAGAAGTCCGACTGGGGACTCACCCAGGCTCGCGTCGAGTCACACCGCGGTTTCCTGTTCGCAACACTCAACCACGATGCGCCGTCACTTCTTGACCATCTAGGGCCGGCGGCCACGTTCATCAGTCAGTGGGTTGACCGCCACCCCGGATCTGACGTCGTGCTCCAGAGCGGCGCCAACCGCATGGTGTACCAGGGCAATTGGAAGTTGGCCTACGACAACTCCGCCGACGGCTACCACCCGGCCTTCTCTCACCGCTCCCTCCTGAAGATGGCGGGGCGCGAGGGTGAGTCGAAGGACATGGTGTACTTCGGCACCAGCCCCGATGAGGGTCCGATGACCGTTCAAGACCTCGGCAACGGGCACACCCTGCTCGACCAGCGCCCCGCCTACTGCGCCCCCGGCACCACGTCGCCCGAGCGCGGATCGTTCTGGGCCCAGCAGAGGGTGGGCCCAGGTCGCGAGCGACTTGAAGCGGCCATTCGCGAGAAGTACGACGACGCCGACGTTCTTCTTGATCTCACCGTGGGCAGCCAGATGAACCTCAACATCTTCCCCAACCTGCTCATCATCGGAAACCAGGTTCAGGTCATTGAGCCGCTCGCCGTCGACAAGACCCAGCTCACGTGGTGGTCAACCACGCTCACCGGCGTGCCGCCCGAGGTCAACGCACTTCGGATGCGCCATCAGGAAGACTTTCCCAGTTTCGGCGAGCCCGATGACCAGGCGAACTTCGAAGAGGCGCAGCGTGGCCTCGCGATTCCCGAGGTTGAATGGGTGCTGTTCAACCGCGGGTTCGGAATCCCCGGGCGCCAGACCCTCGACGCCGATGGCGTGCAGACGGCACCGGTCACCGATGAACTCCCGATGAGGTCGTACATCGCCGAGTGGCTGCGCCAACTGGAGTGTGCGCCATGACCTCGCGCCCCACTCCGACATCGGCCCACTGGGACCTCGACTCGTATGAGCGCCTTGCGCGCGATGTTGCCTCGCTCCGCGGCAGCACGCCCGAGCCCGACACCGCGCTGCGAGCCTTCGCCGAATCGGTGCTCTACCGCGAGGCTCGGCTACTCGACGATGGAGACCTCGAGTCGTGGCTCTCGCTGATGACGGGCGACAGCCTGTACTGGATTCCGTCGAACCCCACCGGCGGGGATCCCATGAACGAGGTCTCGCTCGCCTTCGACGACCACCGGCGCCTCATTGACCGCGTCTACTGGCTGCGCACCGGGCTGGTGTCCGCACAACTGCCCCCCTCGCGCACGCGCCGCCTAATCTCCAACGTCGAAGCTTGGACCGGGCCCGACGACACCACCGTGTATGTGCGCTCGAACTTTCTGCTGCACGAGTTTCGCGCCGGCCGCCAACGCATTCTCTCCGGCTGGTACGGCCACGTGCTCACCCTCGCTCCGAACCCCACCGTCGACAGCACCCTCATTCGCACCAAGGTCATCTTTCTCACCGATTCAGATCACGGACACGACAACCTCACCATCGTCTTCTAACCCTTCCCCTCACGAGAGGCACCACCATGGCACAGGCACAGGGCTTCATCTCCCGTCACTCGCTTTGGACCCCCGACCAAGCGGCGGCCGCAGAGGTTGTGCGTCGTCGGATGGCCGATCTCGACCTCGAAGTGATCCGGCTCGCGTGGCCAGATCAGCACGGCCTCATGCGTGGCAAGTTCCTCACGCGAGCCTCGTGCGAGGCGGCGCTGGTTAACGGCATGGAAATCACGATGGCACCGTTCTTCTTCGACACCGCCAACGCCATCGTCTTCAACCCGTTCATCGCTGGCGGCGGCTTCGGAATGCCTGAGCTCACCGGCAGCCCCAACGTGTTCATGATCCCCGACCCCACCACCTTCACCGTGTTGCCGTGGGCCGAGAAGACCGGCTGGATGATCGCCGACCTGTACATGCGCGACGGATCGCCCTTCCCCTTCGCCCCCCGCACCATCATGCGCAAGGCGGTGGCCGACCTCGAGGATGCGGGCTACGGCTTCGTCGCCGGGCTTGAGATGGAGTGGTACCTCACCAAGATCGTCGACGACACGCTCGACACCGCAGGCCACGGCGGGCCAGGTCAGCCAGCCCCGCCCCCCATCGTTCGTCCCGTCGCCCGTGGCTACAGCTACCTGCTCGAGAACCACCTCGACGAGATCGAAGAGGTGCTGGTGCCGCTGCGTCGACACCTCATGGCCCTCGACCTGCCCGTGCGATCGATCGACGACGAGTGGGCTCCCAGCCAGGTGGAGACCACCTTCGACGTCATGACGGGTGTCCGGGCGGCCGACATGACCGCCCTCTACCGGCAGGCCACCAAGCAGGTGTGCCGCCGGATGGGCTATCTCGCCTCGTTCATGTGCAAGCCCAACCTCCCTGGCTTCTACGCCAGCGGTTGGCACCTCCACACCTCGCTCACCGACCTGTCGTCGGGTAAGAACGCCTTCGTGCCTCAGCACGATGGCGAGGTGCTGTCTGACGTGGGCCGCCAGTGGGTCGCCGGAACCCTCGAGCACTCAGCTGCCGCGTCGGTCTTCACCACCCCCACGGTGAACGGATACCGACGCAGGCGCCCGTTCTCGCTGGCTCCCGACCGCGCGACATGGGGTGTCGACAACCGTGGCGCGATGATGCGCGTGCTGTCGGCCGGACCCTCCGACCCCTCCAGCCACGTCGAGAACCGGATTGGCGAGCCGGCGGCAAACCCCTACCTCTACATGGCCGCTCAGATCGTGATGGGACTCGACGGAATCAGGCGCGGATCTGACCCCGGACCCCTCAGCGACGAGCCCTACATCGAGGAGACTCGGCCGCTTCTGCCCCCCAACCTCGACGAGGCCGTGGACGCTCTTGAGAGGTCTGACTTCTTCCGCAACGCGTGGGGCGACTCCTTCGTCGACTACATGGTGGCCATCAAGAGGTGTGAGCTTCAGCGATTCCACGACCACGTTCGAGCGCACGACAATCCCTCCCAGTACATCGAGAACGTCACCGACTGGGAGCACTACGAGTACTTCGAGCTCTTCTGATGGCCGGCGCATCGCTTCGTGAGCGCGACCGCAGGTGGAGCCTGCTCGATCAGGCCATGTCCAACGCCGGACACGACCTGCTCATCTTCGTTGGCAATGACTACCGAGGGCATAAGGGAACCCTGCGCTACGTCGCCGACTTCAACCTCGAGCACCGCAACGGAACCGTGGTGAAGCCGCGCGGCGGCGACGCCATTTTGGTGCTGCCCGGCAATCTCAGCACCCAGCGCCATACCTCCGACTGGGTGACCGACATCCGCTTTCCGAAGAAGCTCGTCAGCGGGCTTGTCGACATCCTGCGCACTCAATCGTGGGTGCGCTCGGTCGGAATCGTGGGGCAGAACCAGATCATGCGGGTTGAGGACTACTCGGTGCTCACCGAGTCGCTGCCGCGGATCGCCTTCTCCGACGCCACCCATCTGTTTGAGCAGGTGCGCGTGGTGAAGAGTGCCGAGGAGCTCGTCGGGGTGGAGGAGTCGGCCTACATCCTCGATCGCTGCTTCGATCGACTGCTGGAAGTAGCTGCGCCCGGACGAACCGAGCGCGAGATCGCGGCGGAGATGTACCGCACCGCGACTCTGCTCGGCGGCGAGGACACGCTCTTCCTCACCATGTACGCCGACGTAGCCGCAGCCACCGGACGCGCAGGAGTCACCTGGGGAGTACCGCGTGATCGCGTGCTGCGCAGTTCTGACCTGTTCGTGTTTTCCTTCGAGGTCACCGGCCCGCGGGGGTACTGGACCGAGTTCTCTCGCATGGTGACCTTCCAGCGACCCAGTGACGAACTCGCGCACATGGCAGCAGCGGTGACCGACGGAATCGCCGTGTCATCAGCGGCACTCGGAGAGGGCATCGACGACCCCGTTCTCGTGCAGGAGCGGGTGCTCGAATCAGCCAAGAGGTTCGGCGTGACAAGCGGCTACTGGTCGGGCCACAGCATTGGTCTCGACGTGCTCGAGGCACCGATGATCGGTGCCGAGGTGGTCGATAACGATCTGAGCCAGTCGGCCGACGAGAAGCCGGTGCTGTGCGGACCAGGATCGGTGATCACGCTGCATCCCATGCTGTGGGACCCCCACCATGACGTGATGGGCTACATGGCCGACACCTTCGTGGTCGAAAACAACGGCTGCCGCGTGCTGTCCACCCATCCCACCCAGCTCTACCAGGTCGCAGGAGGAAGCTCATGAGCTCTGAGGCAGTGATGATCGACCCCGTTCTCGCGTCTGTGCTCCAGCGCCGGGTCGAGGCCATCGCCAAGGAGATGGCGACGATGCTGATGCGATCGTCGAGGTCACCGATCTTTAACGAGATCGGCGACCTGGTGACCGTCGTCTTCGACGCCCAGGGCCGCACCCTGGCGCAGGCCGAGTTCGCTGCCATCATCGCCTTCGGAGCCCAACCCCCGCTCGAGTACATCATCGAGTTCTTCGGCGACGACATTCACGAGGGCGACGTCATCATTCACAATGACGTATTCACGCGCGGCAACCAGAACGCCGACACGGGCATCTACATCCCCATCTTCCACGAGGGGGTGCTCATCGGCTGGACCGCTAGCAAGGGCCACCTCGCCGACATCGGCGGTATGACAGCCGGCGGATACAACCCCAACGCCCGCGAGGTGTGGCAGGAAGCACTGCGCATTCCGCCCGTGAAGCTGTACGACAAGGGCGTGTTCCGCAAGGACGTCTGGGGCATGATCGGGGCCAATATCCGCATCGACTTCGTGATGGAAGACGTCAAGTCGATGATCGGTGTCTGCCAGGTGGGTAGGCGCGGACTGCTCGAGGTGCTCGACCGCTACGGACGAGACGTGTTCAGCGCGCATATGGACTACATCCTCGACAGCTCCGAGCGTCAGGTGCGCGCCGAGCTGTCACGCTGGCCCGACGGCGCCTACCGGGGCGAGAGCTGGATGGTCTCCGACGGAATTGACACCAGCAAGCACTACCGGATCGCGGTCGAGGTGCGAGTGCACGGTGATGAGATCACGTTCGACTTCAGCGACACCGACGACCAGGCGCCCGGCATCACCAACATGCCCGAAGCCTCGGCCATGGGCGCAATTCGCATCGCCTTCCTGATGCTGCTCGCGGCCGGGGGCCTGAAGATTCCCACCAATCAGGGCCTCTTCGCGCCCGTGCACACGGTGTTCCGACCCGGTTCGCTGCTGTCGCCCAACTTCCCGGCCGCGACGATCTTCGGGAACCAGATGTGCGATGAGGTGCTCGAGTCGATCATGCTCGCCATGAAGGACGCCCTGCCCGACCGCGTCACCGCGGGTTGGAATCAGTTCCTGTGCACCGCCTTGAACGGCATCGACCCACGCTCAGATGAGCCCTTCGTGATGTTCACCGTCTTCCAGCGCAACGGCCCCGGAGCAATGCTCGGCCACGACGGCTGGGATGCCTTCGGCTTCACCGGCACCGCCGGCCAGATGCGGTCGCCCGACCCCGAGATGTTCGAGCTCACCACACCGCACTTCATGGAGTACTGCGAGTTGCTGCCCGACTCGGCCGGGGCCGGCGAGTGGCGGGGAGGACTCGGCACCCGCTCCGCTTGGCATATCCTCGGGCGCAACGAGATGGGAGTCACCCTCGGCGACGACCTCGAGCACGAGGGGGCGTCGCCAGCACCGGGGCTTTTTGGCGGCAAGGATGCCGGACTCAACACTCTGCGCATCGAGTTCCCCGACGGGCGCCGTCAGGACTGGGGCTCGAAGGAGATCGTCGAATGGCTACCCGAGGGCACGCGCATTGTCTCCGAGTGCGGGGGCGGGGGCGGCTACGGCAATCCGCTGCTCCGCGAGCCGCAGCGTGTCGCCGACGAATGTCGAGCCGGCCTGCTCTCGACCCGTCACGCGCTGGCCGACTACGGAGTCGTCGTCGACGAGCGCACCATGCTGCTCGATCTCGAGGCAACCACTTCCGAACGGGCACGTAGAGCGCAGATCTCAACGCCCGACGCGGTCGAATTTCTTGGAACAGAGGGAGTGCTGTGAGCATCAGAATCGGTATCGACGTCGGAGGAACCTTTACCGACTTCCTCGTGGTCGAGGACACCGGCGCACGACAGGTTCACAAGACCAGCTCTGTCCCCTCCAACCCGGCCGAGGCCGTGGTCAACGGCCTTGTCGAGATCGCCGCAGCGCGGGGTATCCCGCTCGAGGATTTCCTGGCCCAGGTGTCGACCATCGTTCACGGCACCACCGTCACCACCAACGCCCTTCTGACCCGGCGCGGAGCCAAGGTTGGACTGCTCGTCACCGAGGGATTCCGCGACACTCTCACCCTGCGCGATGGCCGGCGCGAGGAGCCCTACGACAACCGGCTCGCCATGCCCACCCCTCTCGTGAGTCGGCAGATGACCCGGCCCATCCGGGGTCGCATGGATTGGTCTGGGCGAGAGGTCGAGCCCCTCTCGCTCGACGACGTGCGTGCGGCTGCAGCCCTCCTGCGCGAGCACGATGTCGAGGCGGTCGCGATCTGCTTCATGCACTCCTTTGCAAACCCCGCTCACGAGCAGGCTGCGGCGGAGGCGATCGCCGCCGAACTCCCAGGCGTCTACCTCACGACCTCATTCGACCTGCTGTCGCAGGTGCGCTATTACCCACGCACTTCCACGACGGTGCTCAACGCCTACGCCGGTCCCATCATCAGCGACTACCTTGCGACTCTCACGCGCCTACTCGAGGAGTCACGCTTCGCTGGCGTGCTGCTGCTGATGCAGTCGAATGGCGGC
>WLOZ01000006.1 GCA_009699025.1 Actinomycetota bacterium | reverse complement strand
GTGCCCCGGTCGATCCAGAACCTGCCCTCAGGATCACCCCGCTCATCGCGCGCCTCCACCACGTCAGTCTCGCGGCCCATCAGGGTGTCGGAGCCGGCCATCACCACCCCGAACCGGCGGACCAGCAGGTAAAGGAAGGGAAGTGCCGACGGGGGGGAGCCCGCTGCTGGGGCGTCGGGCGCGAATTGGCCGTGGGCAAGGTCCGACCCGGTGGGCGCCTCCAGGGCAGTGACGGTGCCCTGTCCGGGGCGGTGCACCACGATCAGCCGGAGCGGCGCCGAGCCATCAGAAGGCGACCACAGCGCCACTCCGTCGAACGAGGTCTGCTCGGCAGACCGAGCGGCCGCACGCAGCAGCGCGACGGCTGCAGGGTCATCGGGAATATCGACCGAGGCTGCGACTACCGTCGCCGCCGCCCAGGGCTGCGGGCCGGCCGGCGCACTGGAGCACCCGCCCAGTGAGGCGCCCAGCACCATGACCCCCACACCCGCCAGCGGGATCCGGCCACGCACGATCATGGCGCCGCGGGCTCGCTGGCCTGGTCATCGACCTGCAGAGCGGCAGACTGCACCTCAACTCCGCGCAGAGACCCCACCGACACGGTTCCCCCGGGTGAGACCGCGCCCGACATTGAGGCATGCTCGGCGGCAAAGGAGCTCAGGTTGGGGACGATCACGGGAACTGAGGCAGCGGTCTGACCCAGCGAGGCCACCCCGCCGATGAGGGCAATGGCCCCCACGATGGCCGACCCGCCCGCCAGGGCAACTCGGCTGCGGCGGCGCCGCGCACGAGCCTCGGCCAGCGACACCACGGAGAGAGAGACAGCCGCCGTGACGTCTGGCACGCGTCGGAGTCGGGAGACCAGGTCGTCTGAGGGATCAGGAGCGCCCGAGACCGCCAGCCTCTGGCGCATGCTGCGCTGGGTTTCCAAGGCGTCGCGGCAGGACGCGCAGACCGCAACGTGGGCCAGAGCCCGCGCGCGTTCATCGCCGGTAAGCCGGCCATCGGCCAACTCGGCCACCCGTCGCCCCAGACATGCGGTCATCCCTGAGGTGCCCCCAGGTCGGCTGGCGACGTGTGCGACGCGTCTCGCGGTGCCCGGTGGGCCAGGGCGGATCGCAGGCTCGACCGACCGCGGTGGATGCGGCTGCGCACGGTTCCGAGCTTGATGCCAAGCACCTGCGCCACCTCCTCGTAGGACAGCCCCTCGACATCGCACAGCACCACGGCTGCCCTAAACTCTGGGCTCAGCGCATCGAGCGCGCGCTGGATGTCATCATCGAACATGACATCGGCGTGCTGGTCGGCAGGGCAGCGCTCGCGGCCGGGAAAGCGGTCCTCCGCATTCTCGGGGAGGCCGTCGAAGCGAATGCGCTGCTTGCGCCGCACTCCATCGAGGAAGAGGTTCGTGGTGATGCGGTGTAGCCACCCTTCGAAGCTTCCCGGGGTGTAGCGCTCGAGCGAGCGGAACACCCGGATGAACACCTCCTGGGTCAGGTCCTCGGCGTCGTAGCGATTGCCGGTGAGCCGGTAGGCCACCCGGTACACACGGGCTCCGTGGTCTCGCACGACGTCGTCCCACGACGGGGGCACATAGGGCTCCGTCGAAGCCTCACGAACATCCGTGCTTTCGTTGGCTGACACCGAACCTCCAGGGAACCTCATTCGCCGCCGGACGTGGCTGACCCTCTGGGTCGCGCGAGTGTTCATGGGAACGCTCGACGCCACGAGCAACGAAGTCACTAGCAGCCTTCCCCTCCACGTTACGGGTGAAACGCCTCACGGGGCTGATGCGGCGAATCCCTGACACAACGCTAACGAAGCGCGTTCTCCAGCGGTTCCCAGCCGTGGCTACCACGCGGACCGACCGGTGGAGGCTAGCCTGAGGGCACGGTCCGGGTCCTCCTCGACCCCGTCCAGCATCCGGCACAACCTAGACTGCCCATCCGGAGCAACCAGGAGGCCATCATCACCAGCCAGCCGTACGACTCAGCCCCACCCAAGGCCGCCACCTGGGACTTCGTCGAGGCCTACCCGGCGGAGGACCAGGTGCTTGCCGATGCGCGCGGCCGCGCCTCAGGCTCGGGTGCCCCGGCGGTGAGCCCGGCCACGGGTGCGGCCCTCGCACTGATCGCTGGGCTGGTGAACGCCTCGTCGGTCGCCGAAGTGGGCACGGGAGCGGGCGTGTCGGGAGTATGGCTGCTGCGAGGCATGCGGCCCGACGGCGTGCTCACCACCGTCGACGACGACGGAGAGCAGCACCGGTCGGCTCGACTGACGTTTGCTGCTGCTGGGATTCCGTCACAGCGGGTGCGGCTCATTACCGGACGTGCGCTCGACGTGATTTCGCGCCTCTCCGACGGCGGGTACGACATGGTGGTCCTCGACTCCGACCCGCTCGAGCTTGAGACTGAGATCGACGAAGCCAAGCGGCTGCTCAGGATTGGCGGGGCACTGGCCATCCCCCACGCCCTCCGCTCAGATACCGTTGCCGACCCTGCCCAGCGCGACTCCGTGACAGTGGCCGTTCGCACGGCGGTGGCGAAACTCGCCTCAGACCCAGCCTGGAGTGCCGTGCTTCTACCCGTCGGCGACGGGCTCGCAGTGGCGCTGCGCGCCGCTGACGAGGCCGCCGAAGCCTGAGCTAGACCTTCGGAGCAGTCACCGCGACGAGTTGTTCGCCGAGTTCCTTCGCCTCAGCGGGCGTGAGCTCAACCACGAGGCGGCCGCCTCCCTCGAGGGGGACGCGCATCACGATTCCGCGCCCTTCTTTGGTGGCTTCCAGCGGGCCGTCTCCGGTCCGTGGCTTCATGGCCGCCATGGGTGTCCCCTTCCGTCACGCTTCAGTGATCACGTCAAAACGAGGGGATCCTCTTCGGACCCCGCGCTGAATGCCATTATCTCGCATTGGTAGGCGCCCCCGCACCACGGGCCACCTCGACACCCCAATGAGGCCGCTGCCCAGTGGTGCGTGCAGGCCCGCGACCCGCCTGCTGTCCGACGCTACGCGCAGTGACACCCCTCGACGTGGTCATCGACGAAGCCGGTCGCCTGGAGGGCCGCGTAGAGCGTGGTGGGTCCCAGAAACCTGAAACCTCGCGCCTTCAGCTCGCGCGCGAGCCGTGCTGAGCCAGGGGTCGACGACGGCACGTCGGAGAGCCGAGCCGGACGGCCCTGCCGAGCGGGGTCAGCGGCAGCCACCTCAAGCAAGGCCGTCAGAGCCCCCTCGCCGTCGCGGTCCCAGAGGCGAAGCAGGGCATCGGCGTTCGCGATGGTGGCCTCGATCTTGCCCCGATGCCGAATGATGCGGGCATCGGCGAGAAGTCGCTCGATCTCCGGGGGGCCATAGTCAGCTACCCGAGCAGGCTCGAAGCTGTCAAAGGCTTCGCGAAAGGCGTCACGCTTGCGTAGGACCGTACTCCACGACAGTCCGCTCTGGAACGACTCGAGGCACAGCCGCTCGAACAGGGAGCGATCGTCGCGCAGCGGGCGTCCCCACTCGAGGTCGTGGTAGCCGCGGTACTCCGCGGTCTGAGCGGCCCAGGAGCATCGCGCCAGGCCGTCGTCGCCCACCACGACGTCGAGGTTCACAGCCCTCCGGACTCGACCAGACGCGCGAACTTCTCGAGAGACCGCTTCACACCCAGCGCGAACGCGGGCCTGACGACCTGCCATCCCAGTCGCCCTACCATGCCCAGCGGGGGCTCAATTTGCTCACTCCACACGAATCGCGAGCGCCCGCCCGGAAGGGCGAAGACCTCCATCACGCCTGAGCCGCGCACCACCTTGCCCGTGTGCTCGACCACCACGCGGTGGGGCGGGTCCCACTCGGTGATGACCATCGTGTCGAGGAAACCCACCCTGCCGATGCCGGTGAACGCCTCGAGCGTGGCACCCACCCCCACACCATCTCCTCCCGTGGTACGTACCCCGGTGCCCAGCATCCACTGCCCCTGCGACTCCCAGTCAGCAATTGCTGCGAAAACTCGGTCGGCCGCGGCGTCGACGACGACGTCAAGCTCAAGGTGTTGCATCGTGGGCCTCATCACTGTCAGGGGTGTCGATCGTGGGGATGTCTGTGCCTTCAAAAAATTGTGGGGCCTCGATCGGAGTAGGCACGCTCGGCAGCGCCAGCCCGTGAGAGAGCAGCTCCGACTCAAGTTGGTTGATGCGCTCGTCGCGAGCCGTGAGATCGACGCTGACTCGGTTAAGCACCTCGTCGACCTCGTCCATGCGATAGCCCCTCAGCCCCACAGCGAACTTCACGGAGTCAACGTCGGTGGCCCCAACCGACGCGGAGGGGAGGTTGAGCGGCTCACGGTCGTGCGACGGCGGAGGCAGCTCCCCCAGCCGTCCGACGGCAAGAAGTGCGATGGCGATCAGCACCAGCACGCCAACGACGACATAGGCCACAATCACCTCACCATTGTGGCGCACCCGATGCCGAGGTGGAGCGGCGGTGGCCCAGCGCCGGCACGCATGCGCGACACTAAGGACGTGACCGAGCCGTCGCCCCCGCGGGCCCTCACCCTGGGCCGCCACACGTTCGAGCCCCACCACACGCTGGTGATGGCGATCATCAATCGGACACCCGACTCGTTCTACGACGGCGGGGCCAATATGGCCGATGCCGACGCCCTCGAAGCGGTGGCACGGGCGATCGACGCGGGCGCCGACATCGTCGACATCGGCGGGGTCAAGGCCGGCCCCGGAGACGTCGTCGATGAGCTCGAGGAGTTGCGTCGGGTTGCCGGTTTCGTGGGCCAGGTGCGGGCGCTTCACCCCGACGTGATCATCAGCGTCGACACCTGGCGGGCGACGGTGGGCAGAGCCGCCTGCCAGGAGGGCGCCGACCTCATGAACGACGCTTGGGGCGGGGTCGACCCCCAGCTCGCCGAGGTAGCCGCCGAGTTTGGCGCGGGACTCGTGTGTACCCACACCGGGGGTGCGACGCCGCGCACGCGACCCCATCGGGTGGCGTACGACGACGTCATGGCTGACATCCTCACGCGCTGCCTCACCGAGGCTGAACGCGCGGCGAACCTCGGAGTTCGGGCAGACGGGATCCTGATCGACCCCGGTCACGACTTCGGTAAGAACACCCGCCACTCGCTCGAGGCCACCAGGCGGCTCGACGAGATGGTCGACACCGGGTGGCCGGTGCTGGTGTCGCTCTCGCGCAAGGACTTCGTGGGCGAGGCGCTCGGAATTGCCGTTCCTGCCGAACGGCTGGTGGGTACGCTCGCGGCCACGGCGGTGAGCGCCTGGCTTGGCGCCCGCGTGTACCGGGTCCACGACGTGGCGCAGACCCGGGCGGTGCTCGACATGGTGGCGTCGATTCGGGGCGACCGCCCTCCCGCACTAGCCCGCCGCGGCCTAGCCTGAAGCCTTACCAAGTCCAAACGCTGCGCACATGAATCCGTGACGCCCAGCGCGCATGATGGTCTCAGGGGCGCGCACGGCGACCTTCACGAGAGGATGTCAGCATGGAGATTCCCGAGCCCACGAATCCGTGGCAGGCCAGCCCCGCGAGTCCCGCGACTGGTACCCCTGCCCGAACCCGCCGCCCCGGCCGCGCGATCGCATTCGTGGCAGCCGGCGCCATTGCCGCCACCGGCATCACCGGCCTAGCCTTCGCCGCCGACAACGGGCCCACGCCAGCACCCAGTGCACCCAGCGACTCCACCGCACCGAACGCCCCAGGCGGCATGATGGGCGACGGCGATGGAGGCCTCGGCCACGACGGACGTGGCGGACCGGGGGGTCCCGGCCGAATGGGTGGGCACGGTGGGCACGGTGGGCACGGTGGGCACGGTGGGCACAGTCTGGGCGGCCGTGTGCAGCACGGTGAGGCCGTCGTTACCCAGGATGACGGAACCACCGCCACGGTGCGCGTGCAGTCCGGCACGATCTCGTCGGTCAGCGCCACCGAGATGGTGGTGAAGAGTGACGACGGCTTCGAGCAGACCTGGCCGCTCACCGCAGAGACCTCGATTCACAAGAGTCGATCCGACGCCACCGCCGCCGACCTCGCGGTGGGCGACACTGTGATGGTGCTCGGTGAGGTCAAGGATGGGTCCGTGACCACGCTGCGGGTTGGTGCCCTCACAGCGGCAGAGGCCGCGCAGCGCGACACCATGCGCGAGAAGTTCGAGAAGGACCACCCCGGTGGGCCCCATGGCGACAACGACGCAGACGGCCCCGACGCAACGACCAGCGGGTATACCGCCTAACCCCGGCCCCCCGCTGACCGCGGCCCCGACGAGCCCCACGAGGGAATCGTCGGGGCCGCGTCATTTGACGGTCCTTGTATTCATGGTTTATCTTTCAACTACTTCGTTGAACGCTCAATTACGAGAGGACCGCCATGACCACCACCACCGACCTGTCCACCATCACCGGCACGTGGAACATCGACCCAGCGCACTCCACGATCGGCTTCACGGCCCGTCACGCCATGATCGCCAAGGTGCACGGCCGCTTCGCCGAGTTCGAGGGCTCACTTGCCCTCGACGGCGCCACCCCCGCCAACTCGTCGACCACGCTGACCATCCAGGCCGCCAGCATCAACACGGGTAACGCCGACCGCGACGGCCACCTCACCAGCGCCGACTTCCTCGACGCCGAGCAGTTTCCGGCCCTCACCTTCGCCAGCACCTCGGTGACTCACACGGGTGGCAACGACTTCGTGCTCGCCGGTGATCTCACGGTGCACGGCGTGACCATGCCGGTGGAGATCAAGGTCGAGTTGTCTGGCGTCGGCCCCGACCCGTGGGGCAACACCCGCATCGGCCTCGAGGGCAGCACCGAGATCAGCCGCAAGGACTACGGCCTCGTGTGGAATGCCGCAATCGAGGGCGGCGGAATCCTCGTGTCTGACCACATCAAGATCACCCTCGACGTCCAGGCGATCAAGCAGGTCTGACCAACTCGGGCCCGGGTGCGCCGGGCCGGTACTGTGAGCGCGTGAACTCAGCCTCCGGTATCGGTCTGGCCACCTGGGCCGACGACTCTCTCCTCGACGTGTGGTTTCCGGCGCCAACGCTGGGCCCCGAACCGCTCGACGTTCCTGACATATCGTCGGCGATCAACACCGACGACGTCCGAGGGGTGCGTGTCTCCACCCTGCGCGTCGTCATCAACGATCTCGCAGCGGCACCTATCGACGGCCCCGACGCGTGGCTTCGCCTGCACCTGCTCTCGGCCCGCCTCGTGGCCCCCCGCACCATCAACCTCGACGGCGTGTTTGGCCTCCTCACCAACGTGGCCTGGACCTCGCTCGGACCGGTCCCCATCAACCGGATCAACGAGGTGCGACTCAGCGCCCGCCATCGAGGCGTCACCATGACCGTCCACGGAGTCGACCGCTTTCCTCGCATGGTCGACTACGTGATCCCCACCGGAGTTCGCATCGCTGACGCCGACCGCGTGCGGCTCGGCGCGCATCTTGCCGAGGGCACCACCGTGATGCACGAGGGGTTCGTCAACTTCAACGCGGGCACCCTGGGCGCCTCGATGGTCGAGGGACGAATTTCGGCCGGAGTCGTGGTGGGCAACGGCAGTGACGTGGGCGGTGGCGCCTCCATCATGGGCACGCTGTCAGGGGGTGGTACCGAGGTCATCAGCGTCGGAGAGCGATGCCTCATCGGAGCAAACGCGGGGCTCGGTATCTCACTGGGCGACGACTGCGTGATCGAGGCCGGAACCTACGTGACCGCCGGTTCTAAGGTCACCACGCCCGACGGCCAGATTGTGAAGGCACGCGAGCTGTCAGGCGGTTCGAACCTGCTGTTTCGCCGCAACTCGGTGACCGGCGCCCTCGAGGTGGTACCTCGATCAGGCAGCTGGGGTGGGCTCAACGCCGTTCTGCACACCAACGACTAACACGTCAGGCTCGGTGGTCGGTCCAGGCCGATCCGTTCCAGTAGCGCTGGCCGCCTGGAAGCTCGGGATCGGGGTACCAGCCGGCCGCCACGGCACCGGGAGCGCCCACCCATCCCACAGCCACCATGGGAGCCCCCGTGGCCCCCACCGCCCGTGTGCGGCCCCCTGAGCGTCGCACCAGGCCAACGATCAGAAGCACCAGGCCCACGAGGCCCATCAGACCCGCCAGAGCGATCGCCGCGATCCATCCGGCAGCGGCTCCCATGGTCGACAGCAGGCCGACCGACACCGCGGCTCGGCCCGGCTCGGACCCTTCGCCGATCACCACCGTGTACTCGCCACCGACGGGAGCGTCGAAGGAAGCCACCGCACGATAGGTGTCACCGTTCACCGTGACGCTCTCAGGTGTTGCGACGCGCAGGACGGTGACCTTCCCCTGAGGCCCGACGACACTCACCAGACTCGAGTCGAAGGGTGGCGTCTGCGCCTTCGTCACCTGCGCGTACACAGACTTGGTGCCGGCCTCGAGCGTCTGGGTGACCGTGCCGGGCACCTCGAAGGTAGGGACAGTGAGAGCCCTGACCACCCCTCCAGCGATCTGGAGGGCCGACACCAGCACCAGCGTGCCGGAAGCCAGCATGATGAGGACTCCGACGATGGGCACTCCCCAGCCGCGCCGATCACCGTTCGCAGGAAGCGGCGGCATCGGGGGGTTAGCCATGGGCGCTGTGGTCGGTCAGCGCTGGTCGATGGGGACGTACAACCTCTCGGGCTCCCCCACGTACACCTGTCGCGGACGGCCGATCTTCGTGGTGGGGTCGGCGATCATCTCGCGCCACTGGGCGATCCAGCCCGGCAGCCGGCCGAGGGCAAACAGCACGGTGAACATCTTCTGCGGGAAGCCCATCGCCTTATAGATGAGTCCGGTGTAGAAGTCGACGTTGGGATAGAGCTTGCGCTCAATGAAGAAGTCGTCGGCGAGCGCAACCTCCTCGAGCCGCAGTGCGATGTCGAGCAGGGGGTCACTGATGCCCAGTTGCGCGAACACCTTGTCGGCCGAGGCCTTGACGATGGCCGCTCGCGGGTCGTAGTTCTTGTAGACGCGGTGACCGAAGCCCATGAGCTTGACTCCGTCTTCACGGTTCTTCACCTGACGCACGAAGGTGTTGACCCCACCGCCCGAGGCATGAATGGTCTGCAGCATTTCGAGCACCGCCTGGTTGGCTCCACCGTGCAGGGGCCCGAACAGGGCATTGATGCCGGCCGACACCGAGGCGAAGAGGTTGGCGTGCGAGGAGCCCACCAGTCGCACCGTGGAGGTCGAGCAGTTCTGCTCGTGATCGGCGTGCAGCACCAGCAGCATGTCGAGGGCCGCCACGATCTCAGGGGCAACCTCGTAGGGCTCGGCGGGGACCCCGAAGGTCATGCGCATGAAGTTCTCGACGAGGTTGAGCGAGTTGTCGGGGTAGAGGTAGGGCTGACCCACCGACTTCTTGTAGGCGTAGGCAGCGATGGTGGGCACCTTGGCCAGCAGGCGCACCGTGGAGATCTCCACCTGCTCGGGGTCGAACGGATCGAGCGAGTCCTGGTAAAACGTCGACAGCGCCGAGACCGCGCTCGACAGCACCGGCATGGGGTGCGCGTCGGCAGGGAAGCCATCGAAGAACCGTCGCAGGTCCTCGTGCAGCAGCGTGTGCTTGGTGACTCGCTGGCTGAAGTCCTCGAGTTCGGTGGCCGACGGAAGGCTTCCGTAGATGAGCAGATACGACACCTCAGCGAAGTTGCTCGACTTCGCCAACTGCTCGATGGGATAGCCGCGATAGCGCAGAATGCCCGCATCGCCATCGATGTAGGTGATCTCCGAACTGCAGGAGGCCGTGTTGACGAAGCCACCATCGAGGGTGACATTGCCAGTCGTCTTCAGCAGGTCGGAGATGTCGTAGCCATTGCTGCCCACCGTGGCCTCGACCAGGGGGAGGGTGAGGCTTCCGGACGGGTGGGTTAGGGACACATCGCTCATGGGGAAACCGTACCCATTGATGATCGCCTCGGCTGCGCCCGGTGGGCACTCACGGTGTGAGACGAGTCACCGCGGTCGAGATTCGTTCGTCGGTGGCCGTCAGTGCGACTCGCACGTGATGGTCACCGGCGCTGCCGTAGAAGTCTCCGGGGGCCACTAGGATGCCCCGCTGGGCAAGCCAGTCGACCGTTTTCCAGCAGGGTTCGTCCCTCGTGCACCAGAGGTAGAGCCCGGCCTCGGAGTGATCGACGCGGAAGCCAGCAGACCTCAGAGCGGGCAGCAACTGGTCGCGACGGGCGCCATAGACCAAGCGCTGTGCTGCGACATGGAGGTCGTCGTCGAGCGCGGCGATAGCGGCCTGCTGCACCGGGCCCGGCACGATCAAGCCGGCATGCTTGCGCACCTCGAGCACTCGCGCCAACACCGAAGCGTCGCCTGCCGCGAAGCCGAAGCGATACCCGGCGAGGTTCGAGCGCTTCGAGAGCGACTGCAGCGCCACCACCGAGTCGTGCGACGTGCCGCATACCGACGGATGCAGGACCGACACGGGCTCAGAACTCCAGGCGAGGTCGAAGTAGCACTCATCGCTGACAACGAGAGCCCCGCGCGACCTGGCCCAGGCAACGATCGCCGCCATCTCGGCCGCAGGGGCAACCCGACCTGTGGGGTTCGACGGGGAATTCAGCCACACGAGGGCCGGTCGTGCGGCCTCCAGCTCGTCGACCGAGTCTGCCTCCACCACGGCGCAGCCGGCAAGGAGGGCGCCCACGGCATAGGTCGGGTAGGCGACTCGAGGCACAGCAACCGCGTCGGACACGCCGAGGCCCAGCAGGGTCGGCAGCAGGGCCACGATCTCCTTGGTGCCGATCGACGGCAGCACGGAGTCGGGCGTGAGGTCGGCGCCGCACCGTCGGGACAGGGCCCGGCAGATCGACTCGCGCAGGGCCGCCGTTCCGGCGGTGAAGGCATAGCCGGGCGAGTTCGACGCTGCGTGGAGCGCACGCTGAACGATGTCGGGCGTGGGATCGACCGGCGTGCCGACCGACAGGTCAACGATGCCGCCGGGGTGGGCGCGCGCCTGCTCGGCGGCTGGGACGAGGCGGTCCCAGGGAAAGTCAGGCAGGGACGCGGCCGGTGACCGGGACACCCACCACGGCGAGCTCAGTGGTCGTGCTCCTGAGGAGGAAGGCTGGCGACGATGGGCACATCCCGCTCGATCAGTCCCAGCTTGCTGGCGCCACCTGGCGAACCGAGTTCGGAGAAGAAGTCGGCGTTGGCCGCGGTGTAGTCGGTGAACTGGGGAGGCACGTCGTCTTCGTAGAAAATCGCCTCCACCGGACACACGGGCTCGCAGGCACCGCAGTCGACGCATTCGTCGGGTTGGATGTAGAGCATCCGCTCGCCCTCGTAGATGCAATCAACAGGGCACTCATCAATGCAGGCCTTGTCCTTGAGGTCGACGCAGGGCTGCGAGATCACATAGGTCACGTGGCTGGTTCCTCCGGTGCGCGCCCGCGAGGGCGATGGAATGGGCGACTCAAGTATCTCGCCCTCAGGCACTGCTGACACTATCGGAGGTCAGGCCCTGACTCGCACACCGTTCCGAAGATCGGAGAGGACTTCCGGTGACAACGGCCAACCATCGACACCTGCCACTGACGGCCGCTGACGTCGGACGGCGCGTCAGCCTGCGGAGTCTGCGCCTCCCAGCATCGCCTTCCGATGCCTCCGATGCCTTCGACACAGTGGGAGTCCTCCGATCGCTGCAACCTGGCCGAGTCGAGATCGAGCGTCGCGACGGGAGCCTGGTCGCCCTCGGGTGGCCGCCGCACCCGAGCGACTCCGGCCTCGCGCCTGTGGTAGCGGGGCGGGTGGTGCCCCCTGAGGTGTCTGCCATCGATCTGCAGCGCATCGCCCAGCGCGGCTGGCCACCGCGCGAGTCACGTCGACTCGGAGACTGGGAGCTGCGATGGTCGGACACTGGCGGGCGCTCGGACTCGGTGCGGGTGGGGGTCAACCCCGGCATGCCGCTGACCCTGGCCCTCGATGTGGCAAGGGAGTGGTATCACAAACGTGACGCCATCCCTTCGCTCCAGGTGCCGCGTCCGGCACTCACCCCTGAACTGCGGGCTCTTGGCTGGGAGGTGACTAGGTCGGTGGCGCTCATGACGGCCGCAAACGCCGGGCCACACGGATCTGAAACGACGAGTCACGCAACGACCCAGGCACTGGAGTTCGTTCACACCTCCGAGCCAGACGACGAGTGGCTCGGTCTTCTCCACGATGACGAGCCATTCGAGGCGGCCTCGTTGCTGCCGGTGCTGGTGGCCCCCACCCACGTGACCTTCCTCAGCGCGCGAGACTCCGGCAGCGGCGCGCTCGTCGGCATCGGTCGAGCCTCAGCGGCGCAGGGTTGGAGCGGAATCACCAGCATCGTGGTGGCGCCCACGTGGCGACGGCGGGGGGTGGCGTCTCAACTGACCGAGGAACTACTCCGGTGGGGTGCGACTCAGTCTGTGCCTCGGAGTTACCTCCAGGTCCTCGGGACCAATGAGGTGGCCCACGCGATGTATACGTCGGCCGGCTTCGTCACCCATCATCACTACGACTACTGGAGTCCGGTCAGTTAGCGCACCACGATGACCGAGGGTGTGGCCGATGGCTCACCGGAGGGACTCGGCGTCGGAGTCGGCGTGGGAATCGGCTTCGGGGGGTTGGGGTCGACGCCACAGATAACAGTGGGCGAGGGCTTATAGCGCGTGGTGTAGGTCTCGGTCTTGACGACCTTTCCGCCTCGGTAGAACGTCCGGTCAACATCGATCAAGAATCCATCGACGCCCGATTGGGCACGGCAGTCCTTCTCCTGCGAATAGATGATTTTGAACGGAACCTTCTCCGACGGCTCACCGAACACCGAGCCCACCTTCTGCCACTGACGGTCGCCCCACAGCGTGACCGTGATCGACTCATCGGTCATCTTCGCCTGGATGAAAATGGCATTCGGGGTGTTGTTCTTGAACTTCATGTCGAAGTCGTCCCACGAGACCGTGGCCTCGCGCCCGGGCTTGTAGCGTGAAATCCAGATCGAGTGTGCGCGAGCCTGCACGAACTCAAGCCCGGCGAACCAGGCGGCGTTGTACATGGCTGTGGTTGCAGTCGATACTCCCCCGCCCTCATCCATCTTCAGCACGCCACCCTCACCTACCACGAAGCCCTTGGTGTAGCCGTTTTCAATAGTGCGCTCTTTGATCGTGTCATTCATCGAGAACTCGTCGCCAGGCAACAGCAGGGTGCCATCGATGTAGGTGGCCGCCTGCCCAATGTTCTGCACGCGGTAGGCGGCGTAGGGGAAGTCCTGCACGTACTGGACCATCCTGTCTTTGATGCCCAGCGCGGTAAGCTCGGCGGTCGTCAACGCCGGGTCCACCGGGCCCAGGGTGACGCTGACCGTTCGGTCGGCTCCGGTCTTAGTGAGCACTGCCTCGACCGAGGCTGCCAGCTCGTCGGGCTCGACCCCGAACCCCACCTTCGAGCGCACCACCACGGGGACGCCCTTCTTAATCACGATGGTCGCGTCTCGTCCTGGAATCTCGACCTGGGCGAACTCTGACTCGATCATGCGGTGTAGTTCGTCCCGATCGATCACGGGCACAAGGTCTGAGCCCACGGCATTGAAGGCCAGCACGCCATCGATGTCGTACGTGCCCGTCGCAGACCCCGACGAGGACGAGCCAATGATCGTCACCGGCTCGGCGACGGCCGGCTCGGCCACCGTGGTGAGCACCGTACGCGCCTCGGCGGTGGTGATTGCCGGGGCGACAACCTGGGTGGGCAGCACGATGGGCTTGCGTGGGCTCAGGAACGCCTCCACGATGGCCGCCTCTGACGCTTCCTGATCGACTTGGAGGCCGTCGGAGCCCTCGACCAGCAGCGGCACGCCATCGCGGATCCGCACGTCGGCATTCTCAGGAAGCGTGTCGAACTGCACCGCGAGGCCAGCCACGACGTTGTGCAACTTGGTGCGGTCAATTCGCACCACGGGGTCGATCGTCGATGCTCCGACGAAGCGCCGCGCCAGCAGCACGGGGCTCCAGCGACTGCCGGTGACCTTGGCGACCGTGGCCACCGGGTCGAAGGAGAGGCCGAGCTCCGCGGGCGACACCTGCACCTGCCGCTTTCCTACCCGCAACTCCATCGACTGGTTCGCAGCGCGGCCGATGTGGCGGCGCAGGTAAGCGGCAGCGTCTTTCTCGGCTAGGCCTCCGATGTTATTGCCCAACACCCGGGTATCGACCGGAACCTGGTCCGAACCGCCGGTCGCTAGGCCCACGTACACCACCGCTGCCGCCGCGAGCACCCCGGCCGAGAACACCGCGACACGACGAAGCGTGTGCTGGCGAGGGGTCGAGGACACGCGGGCCAGCCCTTCATCGATCAGCGCTCAGGTGAGCGAACGGTGCGCCAAGTCGGTGCATCGGACCCTCCAAGGGTAACCCGCTCCGAGGAGCGCGCCGCCACCCGATGATGAGTCGTCTAGCAATCCGAGCAGAACGCCAGCCAGGGGGCAGTGTGTCCCCACCTGGCCGGTACCGTGACAACGACCGGGGGCCGCCAATCGGTTCCCCAGGTCAGACTGAGGTCAGACTGAGGCTGCCACCGACCGCAGGTCGATGAGGTCGTCGACGACCACCGGGGCACCAGCCGCCTGAAGTACCTCCGTGATCTCGGCCCCGATCAACTCGTGGCGATCGACCAGTGCGTCGCGCAGCGCGGCCACGAGGTGCTGGTTGGCTGCGAGAAGCAGGCGCACATGATCTCGCTGCGCCTGGAGCAGCCGCTCGACCTGGTCGCGTCCGATGGAGTCGGCCAGCACTCGGCCCACGATGTTCTGGTCATTGAAGGCCGAGCCCTGCACAGCTGCGTAGGAAACCAGAGTGTCGTCCATGCCGCAGGCCCCCACCATCTGGGCGGCGACATTGGTGGCGTAGAGGAGGTCACCCCCAGGACCGGTGGAGATGTCGTCGAAGAACAACTGCTCGGCGACCTGCCCTCCCATGGCGATGCGGATGAGTGCGATCATCTCCTTGCGCGAGCGTGTGTACACCTCGTCGCGATCACCGTGGGCCAGCATTCCCAGCGCATCGCGACGCTTAATAATCGACAGCACTTCGAGGCGGCGTGTCGGCGCCATCAGCCACGCGACCGTGGCGTGACCCGCCTCGTGGGTGGCGATCAGGCGCTGCTCGTGGTCGGTGTACTGAACGGGCTGGCCCAGCCCGATCTCCTCCACGAGACGTGCGCGCTCGATGTCGTTCCTGCTCATGGTGGCCGCGCCGCGACGCACCGCGTTGACCAGAGCCTCATCGAATAGGTGCTCGATCATCACCGGCGAGTACCCCGAGGTGATGGCCGCTAGGTGGTCGCGGGCCTCGTCGGCGTCGAGCTCGGCGTCGTGGGCCTTGGACCTGAGGAAGTGGTCAACCAGTGCCCTGCGGCCCACACGTCCGGGCAGCTCGAAGGTGAGCCGCCGGTCGAACCGGCCCGGGCGTAGCAGCGCCGGGTCGAGCGAGTCGGCCCTGTTGGTGGCGGCGATGAGCAGCACATTCGTCGAGGGCGGGGACGGACGGCTGAGTTGACGGTGAGGGGGTAGGAAGAGGTTCAGCGCGTCAATCGCTTTGGACTGCAGCTTCTGCCAGCCGGTGGGCTCGTCGAACGACTGCATCTGCACGAGTAACTCGTTCACCACGCCGCCCACACCCTCAGACACCATCGAGTGGGTGACGAGTCCCGCACTGCCGCGCGAGGCGCCCGACAGCGAGTACACCGATGGCAGGCCTTCAAGTCCGCCGCAGCAGGTGACCGAGCTCGAGGCCGACATCGCCGACATCGCCGACATGGGGGCCGCCGTCATCGACATGCCACCGCGCACCATGGCGATGGCGTCGATTTCCTCGATGAAGCCGATGGCGCCACCCTCACGCCGAGCTGCCTTGCGCAGCGCCTTGAAGTACGAGCGGATCTTGCGCGCCGTGGCCCCGTAGTACATCGACTGGAAGGACGTCGCGGAGACGAATAGGAAGGGGACGCCTGCCTCGCGCGCCATCGCCTTGGCGAGGTGCGTCTTGCCGGTGCCCGGTGCTCCCTCGAAGAGCAGCCCGCGGCGGGGGCTGCCACCCATCTCGTCGGCGAAGGCCCGGTGCGCGAGGAAGAGGTTCAGCGACCGCTGCACCTCCTCCTTCACGGGCTCGATTCCCACCACATCGTCGAGGCCAATGCTGATCTGCTCGGGGCGGTAGGTGACGTGCGGCGAGCGTCCGGCGATGAACGACGTGCCCACCAGCGCGAAGATCAGCACCACGAAGAAGAGCACGGGTGTGACGGTCAGCGGGTCGACCTCCGGAAAGGTCAGGTCGGTGACCACCATCGGGTTGCCCAGGACGATTCGAGCCGCCAGCCACAGCGCCGGCAGAAGAAGCACGAGCGCCAGCTTCTCGAGGCGGCGCCGTCGCGAGGTTTCGCGCGATCGGCCCACGTCGGCGCCGCCTCGCTCGAACTGGCCGGACCCCGCCTGAACGAGGGTGGCTTGACGCGCGGCTGACTCGGACATTGACGGCTCCAGGGCTCGGGCTGGTGAGGGCTGCCTCGCTGACGTGGACGACGCGTTTCACGCACCGAGGCCTGTGCCCATACTGACGCCTCAGATCGGGAATCGGCACCTTTCGGCCACGATGAGTCACCCGAACGGACTACTCCTTTTGGCCTAGTGATGACACAACGTGATGACTCAGTACTGAGAGCAACGAAGTGGGGCTGCGGTGGGTCAGACACCCGCGAAGAGGTCGGTCTCCCTGCCTTCGGAGTCGAGGGGGCCCGACGCCCGGCCGCCGACCAACTGGAAGTACTCGACGCCGAGCGCCTTGGACCCCATGTTGTTCGACAGCGCGAAGAAGCCGCCGTCGACGCTGACCTGGGTGGCGTGAGCCCGCAGCGAGGCGAACTTGGCGTCGAGGTGGTCGGAGGCGTCGATGGCCGTGGTCACCAGTGAG
>WLOZ01000059.1 GCA_009699025.1 Actinomycetota bacterium | reverse complement strand
ATGCGCCGCGAGGGCTTTGAGCTCACCGTGGGCAAGCCTCAGGTGGTCACCCGCATTGTCGACGGCAAGGTGCACGAGCCGATGGAGCACCTCACCGTAGACATTCCCGAGGACTACCTCGGCGTGGTCACCCAGCTCATGGCGCTGCGCAAGGGACGCATGGAGCAGATGATCAACCACGGCACCGGCTGGGTACGCATGGAGTTCCGGGTGCCGGCGCGAGCGCTCATCGGGTTCCGCACCGAGTTTCTCACCGAGACGCGCGGAACCGGCCTCCTGCACCACGTCTTCGACCGCTACGAGCCCTGGCACGGCGAGCTACGCACGCGGCCCACAGGCTCGCTCGTGGCCGACCGCCGCGGGCCCACCACCGGCTTCGCGCTGGCCAATCTGCAGGAGCGCGGCACCATGTTCGTGGGTCCGGGCACCGACGTGTTCGAGGGCATGATCGTGGGCGAGAACTCGCGCTCTGACGACATGGATGTCAATCCCACCAAGGAGAAGAAGCTCACCAATATGCGCCAGTCGTCGGGCGACATCCTGGTGCCTCTCATCCCGCACAAGCAGATGTCGCTCGAGCAGTCGCTCGAGTTCTGCCGCGAAGACGAGTGCATTGAGGTAACCCCGGCCACGGTACGCCTCCGCAAGTTGGTACTGGACCAAACCGAGCGTGGGCGCTCGACGGCGCGGGCCAAGAAGGCCTCGTCCTAGTGGCCTGACCCCCTCTGGCCACTCGGCGACCTTGTTTATCCCCTGTGTTGCGCAGGGTGTCGGTTGTGTCACGATTGCGGCGCGCCCGTACTTCCTAGACGGTGCGTGGCCGTGCTAGCACGTAGAGTCGTGTCTGATCGCACATTCGGGAATCCGATGTGCCGCCACGACCACCTGCGGAGGGAGTTCGATGAGCCTCGCGACTCTCGACACCCCCGCTGACAGTCCGCAGGTTGCCGGTCGGTCGCTGTGGCAGATCACCCGGGCTCGGATTCGACGCGACCGCACGGCGATGGTGTGCGTGTGGATTCTGGTGGGGTTCTACGCGGTGGCACTCGTGGCCCCCCTCCTGATGAACCTGCTCGGAATCGACCCCTATGTGCTCGACAGTGCCTCGATTAGCGACAATGCCGGGGCGCCCTATGGCCCCTGGGGCGGAGTCAGCCGCGAGCATCTGCTCGGCGTCGAGTGGGGCACGGGCCGCGACATCTTGGCGCAGTTGCTCAACGGGCTGCGCATCTCGCTCTTCATCGCCACCGTCGCCACCGTCGCCACCGTGGCGATCGGAACCGTGCTGGGCATCATCAGCGGCTACGTGGGGGGCGCCACCGACGCCATCATCGGCCGCACGATTGACCTCATCATCGCCTTCCCGTTCCTACTGCTGATTTTGGCGCTGTCGGGTGTGCTCACGCAGCGGCTGGTCGAGCTCGGGATCCCCGACAGCAGCGCCCGCATTTACTACCTGATCATCGTGCTGAGCGTTTTCGGCTGGACCTATCTGGCCCGAGTTATCCGCGGTCAGGTGCTGAGCCTGCGCGAGCGGGAGTTCGTCGAATCGTCGGTGGCCATGGGCTCGGGCACACCGCGCATTTTGTTCCACGAGATCCTGCCCAACCTGTGGGCGCCCATCCTCGTCTACGCCACGCTCACCCTGCCGGCGTATATCGGCACCGAGGCCGCCCTGGCTTTCCTCGGGGTGGGAGTGCTGCCCCCCGACGTCACCTTCGGCGCCATGCTCGCCAACTCGGTGTCCTACTTCAACGCGGTGCCGTCGTACCTATTCATCCCAGGCACCCTGCTCGCGGTGCTCGTGGTGGCTTTTAATCTGCTGGGTGACGCTGTGCGCGACGCCCTTGACCCTCGTGCCGGGCGGGTGTGACGACATGGTCACTACTCCGGCAACCGGGACCGTCCCGGCTCGACACTCAGGAGGAATTATGGGCATGACCAAGTCGCGTGTGAAAGCTGCCGTGGTGGTCGCGGTGGGGGCGGTAGCGCTTGCCGCTTGTGGTGGGTCCAGCGGAGGCGGTGGCAGCAGCACTGCCGGCGCGACCACCACCAAGGGCGGAACCCTCTACGTCCTGACCAACGCTGAGCAGTTCGATGCGGTCGACCCTCAGCGCATTTACTCCAGTGAGGACCTCGCCTTCTTCGGCGCCACTCTCTACCGCACACTGACGTCCTATAAGTTGTCGCCCGACCCCCTCGAGTCCACCACAATCGTGCCTGACCTCGCCACCGACCTCGGTACCGAGTCAAACGCCGGCAAGACGTGGACCTTCACCATCCGCGACGGCGCCACCTTCCAGGACGGCTCCGCCATCGCATGTAAGGACATCGCCTACGGCGTCTCGCGCACCTTCGCCACCGACATCATCATCGGAGGCCCCACGTACGCGATCACGATGCTCGACATCCCTGACGACCCCGAGGGTGGATCTGCCTACAAGGGCCCGTACGTCAAGACCGGCCAGGAGTTGTTCGACAAGGCCGTGACGTGCTCGGCCGACGGTAAGACAATCACGTTCAACCTCAAGCTTGCCGTGCCCGACTTCAACTACACCGTGACGCTGCTGTGCTTCTCCCCGGTTCCCAAGGCCGCTGATACGGGCGAGAAGTACGGTGACGCTCCCGTGTCGTCGGGCCCGTACATCCTCACGTCGAACAAGAACGGCAAGGGCGGCAAGATGGTTCTGTCGCGCAACGATAAGTGGTCCGCGGCCAGCGACAACTACCGCGCGGGACTTCCAGACACCTGGGAGGTCGACTATGGAATCGACCC
Source organism: Actinomycetota bacterium (assembly GCA_009699025.1). The sequence goes on along the minus strand of WLOZ01000059.1, from coordinate 5,901 downwards.
CAAGGTCATCGACCAGCGCGTGATCCAGAGCTCGGGCAACGACTCCACGGCGGTCGCACTCGGCCTCGAGCCCGAGTCGCTTCCCACCGTCTTTGTGAGCCCCACCGAGGCCCAGCCGCAGTTCGCCAGCCGTGCTGTGAGCGCCCTCGACCCGTTCGTGGCCTACTACGCGATCAACGTCGCGAAGGTTCCTGACCTCAAGGTACGTCAGGCCCTCGCTGCCGCTCTCGACCGCCAGGCCCTGCGCAAGAACGCCGGTGGCGACTACGCGGGCGACTACGCCGACGGAGTTATCAGCCCCAACATGGGCGCTGACTATGCGCCCACGGGCCTGTGGGACACCCTGCTGGGCGCCCCGATTCCGGCGACGGGTGACCCCGAGTACGCGAAGAAGCTGATCGCCGAGACGGGCAAGCCCGCCCCCACGATCACCTTCGACTACGCGCAGTCGCCCACGGGCGACAAGGCGGCGGCCATCGTGGCGGCCTCGCTTGGCAAGGCTGGATTTACCGTGAAGCTCAACCCGATCGAGCCCGGCCAGTACTACGGCATCGTCTTCGACCCTGATAAGGCCCACGAGCTGATGCCCGGGGGCTGGGCATCTGACTGGCCGAACGCCTCCACGGTCATCCCCGAGCTGTTCACGCCGTCGGGCGGGTTCGACCTGTCGCAGTACGACAACCCCGAGTTCAATGCCAAGTCTGACGCGGCCAAGATCGAGCTCGACCCTGCCAAGCAGGCCACCATGTGGCAGGAACTCAACAAGCAGGCCATGGCCGACGTCGTGGTGATTCCCACCCGGTACGGACGCACCCAACGTATGACAGGCACCAAGGTTGGACCCGTCTACCTGTGGGCATCGTTTGGCTCGTGGCCGTACGCGCAGATGGGCGTCTTGTCCTAACGTTCGTCTCACCACGCTGAACGGCTGCTGGGGGCGGATCGGTCCTGATTCGCCCCCAGCACTTCAGGAAGGGCAACCGTGACCTCGTACGTGGTGCGCCGACTGCTCAGCGTGGTGCTGCTACTCCTGCTGCTCAGCTTGGTGGTCTTCCTCCTCTTCAGCGTGCTGCCCACCGACCCCGCCCGGCTCACGTGCGGCAAGTCGTGCACGCCCGAGATCATCGAGGCCAACCGTCACCGACTCGGCCTCGACCTGCCGGTGCTGCAGCAGTACTGGGAGTTCTTGAAGGGCCTGTTTGTGGGGCGCACCTACGGCGCCAACTCGCCGTCGCCGATCGACTGTCAGGCTCCGTGCCTGGGGTACTCGTTTAAGCGTGGCGAGGAGGTGACGGTGCTGATCAAGTCGAACTTTCCCCCCACGTTCTGGCTCGCCATCGGAGCCTTCATCGTGTGGATGGTGGTGGGCATCGCCATGGGCATCTACTCGGCGCTTCGCCGCGGTAAGTGGCAGGACAGGACGGCCATGGGAGTTGCGCTCGTGGGCTACTCGCTGCCCTCCTTCTTCATTGGTTTGCTCGCCATCTTCTTCATCATCCTCAAGTGGAAGGTGCTGCCCTTCCCGTCGTATGTATCGCCCTTCGAGAACCCCCAGCAGTTTCTGCAAACCATGATTCTGCCGTGGATAGTGCTGGCGATTCTCTACGCCGCCTTCTACGTGCGACTCACCCGCAGTCAGATGCTCGAGACCCTCGGTGAGGACTTCATCCGCACCGCTCGTGCTAAGGGGCTGCCCGAGCGTGTCGTCATCGGCAGGCACGCGCTTCGCGCCGGTCTCACCCCCATCGTGACGGCCGCGGGGCTCGACCTCGCCGGCCTGCTGGGAGGCGCCATCATCATCGAGGCCATCTTCAGCCTGCCGGGGCTGGGCACACTCGCGATTTCGTCGGTCAACGACGCCGACCTGCCGGTGATTGTCGGAATCACCCTCATCACCGCGGTGTTCATCATCGTGGCGAACCTGGTGGTCGACCTGCTCTACGCGGTTATCGACCCGAGGGTGAGGCTGGTGTGACCCTCATCGATGCCCCTGCCGCCCCGTTCGACGCCAGCCGCTTCCTCTCGGTGAACGACCTTCGGGTGCAGTTTCCTACCGAAGACGGAGTGGTGAAGGCCGTCGACGGCCTGTCGTTCTCACTCGAGCGTGGCCGCACCCTAGCCATCGTGGGCGAGTCGGGCTCGGGTAAGAGCGTCACCTCGCAGGCCATTATGGGCCTCATCAATCGCTCGTCGGCCACCGTCGAGGGCCAGGTGGTGCTCGAAGGTCAGGACCTCATCGCCATGAGCAACGAGGAGGTGCGACGTCTGCGTGGCGCCAAGATGGCGATGATCTTCCAGGACCCGCTGTCGAGCCTGCACCCGTACTACTCGATCTCACGCCAACTGGTCGAGGCGGTGCGGGTGCACCAGAAGGTGAGCAAGGCCGACGCGCGCAAGCAGTGCATCGGCATGCTGGATCGGGTGGGTATCCCCTCCGCCGAGAAGCGCATCGACGACTTCCCGCACCAACTGTCGGGCGGCATGCGTCAGCGGGTCATGATCGCGATGGCGCTGCTGAACTCTCCCGACCTGCTCATCGCCGACGAGCCCACCACGGCCCTCGACGTCACCGTGCAGGCCCAGATCATCGACCTGCTCAAGAGCATCCAGCAGGAGTTCAACACGGCCATCATCATCATCACCCACGACCTCGGTGTCGTGGCCGACACTGCCGACGACGTCGCCGTGATGTACGCCGGTCGCGTGGTGGAGTACGGGTCGGTTGAGGGCGTCTACCGTCGGCCGCAGATGCCCTACACACTGGGCCTGCTGGCATCGGTGCCGCGCATCGACCGCGCACGAGTCACCCGCCTTGATCCCATCCCCGGTACGCCCCCCTCGCTCATAGCACTGCCGTCGGGCTGTGCGTTCCGGCCCCGCTGCACCTTCAGCGCTGAGGTGCCAGACAACCTCTGCTCTGATGTGCGCCCCGACCTTGCCGAAGTCACCGACGGGCATCAGGTCAGCTGCCACCTCACCCCCGAGAAGCGTCTTCGCAACGCCGATGCCATGTTCGCGCTGCTCGACGGCCGCTCCGACGCCGGAGCTCAGGCCGCGACTCCCTCGGACCCCGAGTCTGGAGATCCCGCATGAGCCCCAGCACCGATCCCGTGCTGCGCGTCACCGACCTCAGCAAGCACTTTCCCGTGAAGTCCGGCGGCATGATGGGACGCACCCGGGGCAGCGTCAAAGCGGTTGACGGAATCAGCCTCGAGGTGATGGCCGGCGAAACTCTCGGCCTGGTAGGTGAGAGCGGCTGCGGAAAGTCGACCGCTGGTCGCACCATGCTGAAACTGCTCGACCCCACCGGTGGGCGCATCGAACTCAACGGCCGCGACATCACCAACCTGTCGCGCAAGCAGATGGTGCCGCTGAGGCGCGAGGCCCAGATGATCTTCCAAGACCCCTACAACTCGCTCAACCCGCGGCATACGGTGGGAACCATCATCAGCGCCCCCTTCGTAGTGCAGAAGGTCGACCCACCCGGTGGAATCAAGTCGGCGGTGCAGTCGCTGATGGAGCGGGTGGGGCTCAACCCCGAGCACTACAACCGCTACCCGAACGAGTTCTCCGGCGGCCAGCGCCAGCGCATCGGCGTGGCCAGGGCCATCGCCCTGCAGCCCAAGCTGATCGTGTGCGACGAGCCGGTGTCGGCGCTCGACGTGTCAATTCAGGCTCAGGTGGTCAATCTCCTCGAGGACTTGCAGAACGACTTTGGCATGGCCTATGTGTTCGTGGCGCACGACCTCTCGGTGGTGCGCCACATCTCCGATCGTGTTGCGGTGATGTACCTCGGGCACGTCATGGAGCTCGCCGGGCGCGACGAGCTGTATGAGAACCCCCTGCACCCCTACACGCACGCGCTGCTGTCAGCGGTGCCGGTCCCTGATCCGGGCGCTGCCGCCAAGCGCGAGCGCATCCTGCTGCAGGGCGACCTCCCGAGCCCCATGAACCCGCCGTCGGGGTGCGTGTTCAACACGCGCTGCTGGAAGGCGGAGGACCGCTGCCGGGTCGAGGTTCCCCTCCTGCGCACGCTGGCCGAGGGGCATGAGGTGGCGTGCCACTTCCCGCAGGGCCCCTTGGCGCCGGGCGAGACCATCGTGGGGCCAGCCGCGCCGCTGGTCGCCAGTGACTCGTCGCTGGCGACACCCGAGCACCTCTCCCAGAAGGCCGCCCAGGCTCGTCGGGGGCAGGCCTGGCAGGGCGACGACCCGCACGACTTCGACCCGATCACGCACATCCAGTAGAACTATCGGCCGACCTCGAGCCCGCGCCGCAGGAATTCAACCTGAAGCAGCAGCAGGTTCTCAGCCACCACCTCGTCGGTCGCCATGTGGGTCACGCCGGTCAGCGGCAGCACCGTGTGCGGGTGCCCCGTGGCCAGCAGCGCGCCCGAGAGCGCGAGGGTGTTGGCCACCACCACGTTGTCGTCGGCCATCCCGTGCACCAGCATCAATGGCCGCTGCAGTGCGGGGGAGAGCCCCACCAGGGAGTGCCGCTCGTAGGTGGCGGGCTCAGCATCGGGGTGGCCGAGGTAGCGCTCGGTGTAGGCCGTGTCGTAGAGGTGCCAGTCGGTGACCGGTGCCCCCGCGACCGCAACCGAGAAGATGTCGGGGCGGGCCAGTACGGCATAGGCGGCGAGCCAGCCGCCGAACGACCATCCGGTGATGCCCACGCGCGAGGAGTCAACGTCGTCGGGGTACATGGCGGCCACCGCCTCAAGGGCGGCGATCTGGTCGTCGAGCACAGGTCCCACGAAGTCGCGGAAGATCGCGCGCTCCCACGCAGGTCCTCGGCCCGGCGTTCCGCGCCCGTCGGCCACAATCACGGCGAATCCCTGGTCGGCGAGCCACTGGTCGTCGGCGAAGGCGAGGCCGCTGGCCAGCACCTCGCTGTGGTGGGGGCCACCGTAGGGGGCCATCAGCACGGGCAGCCGCGCCGACCCTGAGACGTGCCCTGTGGGCAGGAGCACCGCGGTAGCAATTCCCCGGTCGCCGGCGCGCATCAGGCGCACCCGCGGGGTGAGAGCGGGCTGCTCAGCGTGGGACACGAGCTCGCCCGCCTCGCGGCCGGTATGCCACACCACCCAGCGTGTGGTGGTTGAGTCGAGCGTTGTCGAGGCCACCACCGATGTATCACCTCCGCTCGAGGCCGCGTGCACGCCGGCCTCGAAGGTCAGCGGCACCAGCGAGCCGTTGAGTCCAACACGCCAGGGCGTGCGCTCGGTGGAATCAGCCGCCAGGGTCACCGTGAGCCCGCGGGCGTCGCTGATGCCCGCCGCCATCACCTGAGCATCGGCGGGGGTGACGAACGTGTCGTCGAAAACGAGCCGCCGGGTGTCAGTGGCCGCGTCGTCGACTGCTCGCGCGAGTCGTCCATCGGCGGTCCAGCAGGGCAGGCCCGGAATCACGTCGACCCAGCACTCGTCAGAGAGAGCGGCGCGTTCGTCGGTTGAGCCCGCCTCGGGGTCGACCATCAGAACCTGCCCGTTCATCTGGTCGCGACTGAGCACGGTGAGCAGCGGCGGCCCGAACTCCGACCACGACACTCCGGCGAGGTACGGGTACGACACGGCGTCCCACACCACCTCGCTCAGCTGCTCGCCCAGTTGCGCAGCTTCGCTCACGTTGATGAGGAAGAGGCCCACCTCGGCATTGGTGGTGCCGGCGCTGGGATAGGCAATCGCCACCGGTTCCACGCTGGGGGCAGCCGGGTCGCTGATCCACCAGCGAGAGACCAGTCGGGTGTCGAAGCGCTCGGCCAGCAGGGTTGACGAGTCAGGTGACCACCAGTGCCCGCGATGCCTATCGAGCTCCTCGGCGGCGATGAAGTCGGCTAGGCCCCAGGTGACCGTCTCGGAGTCAGGCGCTGCGAGGAGTTGCTCCTCGCCGGTGGCGAGGT
>WLOZ01000058.1 GCA_009699025.1 Actinomycetota bacterium | reverse complement strand
GGTTCTCCTCGGCTTTGTGTGGGTCTTCGGGGCGCGCGGGGGCCGTCGATGGGTTGCGGTGATTGGTGATCGGGTTCGCTGAGGGCCGGCGTCAGGACGCGCACGTGCTGGCCCGTAGGTTTCGGAGCGACCAAGCAACCGATCCCTGAAACGAGCCGCACGTGCGCGTCACCACTGCATTCAACCTGATGTTGTCCATCCCTGGCGCCTCGGTGGCCTCGGTCGTGTTCGCGCCGGAGGGGATCGTGGTCGGGCTGCGTCGCCGCCCCGGGCGCCCTCGGTGCCCGTGTGGCGCGAAGGGCAGCGGCACCTACGACACCTCGGGCCGGCGCTGGCGGCACCTGGACCTCGGTGCGAGCAAGCTGTTCCTCGAGGCGCAGATCCGCCGTCTGTACTGCCGGCGCTGTGACCGGGTCGTGACCGAGGCGGTGCCGTGGGCGCGACCGCGGGCCCGGCACTCCCGGGACTTCGAGGACGTCGTGGCATGGCTGGCGCAACGCGCTGACAAGACCACGATCGCCCGGTTGCTGCGCACGTCGTGGGAGACCGTCGCGGGAATCGTGACCAGGGTCGTGGGCCAGGCCATCGATGACCGCCGCCTGGCCGGGCTGCTACGGATCGGGGTCGATGAGGTCTCCTACCGCAAGGGACACCGCTACCTGACCGTCGTGGCCGACCACGACCAGGGCGGGCGGGTCGTGTGGGCCGGTGAGGGCAAGAACGCCGCGACCCTGGGCCTGTTCTACGACGAGCTCGGCGAAAGTGGTTGCGCGGCACTGGAAGCGGTCAGCATGGACCTCGGTGCCGCGTTCAAGAAGGCCACCGACACCCACGCCCCACAAGCCCGCCAGTGCGTCGACCCGTTCCACCTGGTCGCACTGGCGAACGAGGCGATCAACAAGGCGCGGCGCTGGTCCTGGAACCTCGAACGCGACAAAGCCAAGACACCCCCCAGGCGGGGACGCGGGCGCCCACCCGCAAGCAGCCCACCGGTCCCACGCAAGCAGGCCCGCTGGGTCAAACACAGCCGCTGGGCGCTGCTCAAAGACCCCGACCAGCTCCTGCCGTCCCAGCTCGACGTGCTCCACGAACTACGCCGCACCAACTCGGTGCTCTACCGCTGCTGGCAGCTCAAGGAAGGCCTGCGCGACCTCTACCGCCTCCACGACCCGGCCGACGCACCCGCCCACCTCGACTGGTGGCTGGCCTGGGCCTGCCGCAGCCGCATCCCCGCGTTCTTGACCCTGTCCAAAACCGTCCGGACAAACCGTCACCGCATCCTCGCCGCGATCGAGCTCGGCCTGTCCAACAGCAAACTCGAAGGCCTCAATAGCAAGATCCGCCTCATCAACCACCGCGGCTACGGACACCACAGCGCGACCGCCCTCATCGCCATGATCTACCTCTGCTGCGGAGGACTCACGATCACGCTACCCACAGAAAGGTGAGGAGAACCGGAAATCCCCTAGAGATTGAGGTCCTCGTGAATAGAACTCTCGGTATCGTCGTCGCTGTCAGCGCGTCGGCGGCGCTCGCGGTGGCAATCGGCCCCGGGGCCCAGGCCCTTCCTGAGCCGAGCAGTTACGCCACCCTCAACTACTCGGGCGCGGTGCCGGGTTCGTCGACACTGCCCACCGGAATCCGCACCACGGGCAGTAGCGACCCCTCGCAGGTGTACATCAGTGGCGTGTACCGAGCTTCCAACTCCTCGGGCGGCACGCAGGGCCTGCTCTACAAGGGTGGCCTGGGCGGTGGCGGCACCTGGACGATACTGAATCGTCCGAGTACGTCGGGCGCCACCACCACCAACACCTCGCTCTATGGCCCCGACAATGTGGGCAACACCGGCGTTCGTATCGTGGGCAGCTACAAGACCTCGCAGACGGGCTCCATGAATCACGGCCTGATCTACCGCAACCCAGCAGGGCTTCCGGCGGTCGGCACCTGGGCCACCCTCGATGCCACGCCGCTCGTGGCGTCGGGCGACACCCTGCTCAACACCATCGCGCATAGCACCCGTGGCGGGCTCGTCGTCGGAAACTTCGACACGAAGCTGGTGCAGGGCCGCGCCTTCGTCACGAACATCACGGGTAAGAGCTGGTTCGAGATCACTAAGCCCGGAGCGCTGAGCATCACGGCCTACGGCGTCTGGAGCAACGGTGGGTCGAGCTTCACCATCTGCGGCGGATTTTTCTCGCCTGCGGTTGGAACCGCAGCGCCGGTCGAGCACGGCTATCTGGTGCAGTACAACTCCACGACCCAAGCGCTCACCGGCTGGCGGTCGTTCAACTTCGGCAACTGGAGTTCGGCCAACCTCGTCACCCACTTCGACGGAATCACCCCTGACGGCAGCGGTGGCTTCAACCTCACGGGCGTGCGAGTCGGTGCTGGTGCGCCCGCCGGTCAGGCCTTCTTCGCGAATGTGCCCGTGACCGCAGGTGCGTTCGGGATCGCCTCATGGACCGGCTTCACCTACCCGAACTCAGTGCTCACCACGGGCAACTCGGTGTATGAGAACTCGATCATCGGGGTCTTCAAGGGACCGGGTCAGGCGGGGGTGAGCGGATTCTCGTCGTTCTTCGGGCTCAAGTAGTCACACTCGCACGGCTGTCGCAGGTGCCACGTGATGGCCGAGCGACAGCCGCGCGAGTGTCTGCCAGATCAGCCACCGTGACGCTGTGCGCTGGGAAAGCCCGTGGCAAGGTGGCCGTGCGGTGAAACGAACTCGGCGCCGATCTGGTGCAATGGGCCCATGCACATCTCCGCGAAGTCCGACTACGGCATCAGGGCGCTGCTCGAGTTAGCGTCGGCGTACGAGTCAGATCCGACGGGTCGGGTGAAGGGCGACGTGATCGCCACCGCCCAGGGTATTCCGATGAAATTCCTCGAGGGCATTCTGCGCCAGTTGCGACTCTCGGGGCTGGTGGCCGCGCAGCGCGGGGCCGACGGCGGGTACCGCCTCAGCCGCGATCCCCGCGAGGTGTCGGTGGCCGACATCATCAGGTCGCTCGACGGTCCGCTGGCTGAGGTGCGCGGGCTCAAGCCCGAGGAGATGGTCTACCAAGGCGCGTCGGAGCACCTCCGCGAGGTGTGGGTGGCAGTGCGCGCCGCGATGCGCGAGGTACTCGAGCACGTGTCGCTTCACGACGTGCTGCACGGCACTCTGCCCCGCGAGGTTACCGACCTGCTGGCGGCTCCTGATGCATGGACTCGTCGCTAAGCGCAGCTAAACCTGGCCCGGAAACATTCCGAACCGTTGGAGCGACGGAATCACCTCGTGCTCCTCATAAGCGAGGTGCGACACCAGCGCCTCGGCAAGCACCTCCACTGCTGCCTGCAGCATGATCACGTCACCGGTCGCGCCCATATAGTCGACGAGGAGGCGGTCGACCTCCACGAGAACGCCGTGGATTGCCAGGTGCTCCTGTTCGAGTCGATCGATCACCGGCGCGAGCTCGGGATTCGCTCCGCGCAGGTGGGGGAAGACCGCGGCATCCTCGATTCCGTGGTGCTGGGTGACGACGCTGCAGTAGCGGGCGCAGTAGGCGCCCACGGCCCAGTCGTGCTGGCTCAGGGTGAGCTCAGACATGACCTGACGTGCGTCGGCGGCGGTCGCGCGCCCCTCGCGCACCTGGTCGATCGACTCGAGCAGGCGGGCAAGCTCGTGGCGCAGGTGGTCGTGCACATCGACGAGGTGCGACCCCACGGCGCTGCCCATGCCGCTCGGAGTCCAGCCCGCCGGAGTGGGAGGGGCGGTGGGCCGCTGCGAGTCGTCCCAGAGCCCGTGCGGTGCGGTGGCACTGCCGCTCACTCGGGCAGCATCCCGGTGGCAGAGGTGGCCGTGAACGTGGCCACGAGACGGCCGTCGGCCACCATCGCGGCCCGGTACTCGTCCCAGTTGTCGTGCTCGCCCGATCCGCGGCGGTAATAGTCGACCAGGGCGTCGACCGTGGCATCGTCGGGCGCCGACGCTACTGGGCTGAGCGCCACCGTGCCGTCGAGGCTGACCCACTCGAAGGGGTTGTCGCCCGCGATGAACAGGGCAGCGCGCGGGTCGCGCCGGAGGTTCTTGGTCTTGGCGCGCGAGTCAGTGAGCGAGATCGTGAAGCGGTCGTCATCAGCAAGGTAGAACACCACCGACTGCTGCGGCCGTCCATCGCGGCGCAGGGTGGTGAGCACCGTGGTGCGTCGGTGTGAGGCGAAGTCGAGGGCACGGTGGAGGTCCATGCCTCCACCGTACGCCCCCGAACTGGTGGGTCAGCCGCTCATCGTCCCGGCGCTCGGGAACATCGGCAGGGTGCGCACGCGGGTGCCAGTGAGGGCCGCCCACGCGTTGGCCAGGGCCGGCGCGACGAGGGGCACGCCGGTCTCGCCCACGCCACCGATGGGTGCCCCGCTCTGGATGACATCGACTGTGATGGGAGGTGTCTCGCGCATGCGCAGCAGCCTGGTGTTCGAGAAGTTGCGGGAGCTGGCGCGGCCGCTGGAGAAGGTGGTCTGTCCCCACAGTGCAGAGCTGATGCCCTGGATGATTCCGCCCTCGAGCTGCGACACGACCTGTCCGGGGTTGACCGCCATGCCGCAGTCGATGGCGCAGGCGATGCGGTTGATGGTCATGGTGCCCAGCACTGGCTGCGACACCTCGAACGCCAGGGCCACGATACTGCCGAAGCCGTTCGAGATCGCGAGGCCCCGGGCACGCCCGGCTGCAGGCGGCGTGGACCATCCGATGGTGGCCGCCACCGAGTTGAGAGCGGCGAGCGCGCGCGGGTTGTTCGCCAGCATCCGTTGGCGGAAGGCGAGCGGGTCTTGTCCGATGGCCTTGGCTGCCTCGTCGATCGCCGACTCGACAGCGAAACAGTTGATGGAGTCGCCCACCGAGCGCCAGAAGCCAGTGGGGACCGGAGCGGGGTGTCGCACGTACTCGACAAGCCGATTAGCGATGGCGTCGGAGTACACGAGTTCGGTCGCGCCTTCGACATTGTCGTTGCCCAGGGGTCCCATCCAGCCACGCTGGAACACCGGCGAGGGTGCCACCACACGCGTGGCATACGAGTTGAGCGATCCGCCGGCGTCGAGTCCGAGACGCACGCGCACCAGGCCCATGGGCCGGTACTGGTCGTGGCCGAAGTCCTCCTCGCGCGACCAGGTGAGCTTCACCGGCTTGCCAATGGCCTTGGCGACCTTCACGGCCTGGGCCACGTAGTCCTGCTCGATCTTGCGGCCGAGGCCGCCACCGAGCAGGGTCGGGTGCACCGTGACGGCACTGGCCGGGAGTCCGGTGATGGACGTGACGGTGTTGACCACCCAGCTGGCCGCCTGAGTGGGAACCCACACCTCGGCCGAGGTGGGGGTGACGCTCACGGTGCAGTTGGGAACCTCCATGCACACGTGGGCAAGGTACGGAAGCGAGTACGTGGCCTCGACCTTGGTGGTGGATGACGCGTACGACGTGGCCGCGTTGCCAGCGCTCTCGGCCAAGGGCGAGCCTGGCGTTCCGGTGGCCATCAGACTTGTGGCCTGGGTGGCGATGGTTGAGGACGTCATCTGGCTGGCGTTCGCGGGGGTGGTCCACGTGACCGACAGGTTGGCCGCGGCGTTCATGGCCGCCCAGGTGTTGGTAGCGACCACGGCCACTGCGGTGCTGAGGTTGACGACGGCCAGCGTGCCGGTGGGCGCGAGGGGCATCTTCGACACTGTGCCGCCGGGAACGGGCGCGTTCTTGATGGCGGCGAACACCATGCCGGGAACGATCACGTCGATTCCGAAGACGGCCGAGCCGTTGACCTTGCCGGCGAGGTCGAGCCGGTTGACCGTCTTACCGATGATGCGGAACTGCGACGGATCGGTCAGGGGGGCGTTGGTCGGTGGGGTGAGCAGTGCTGCGGCCGATGCCACCTGGGCGTAGGTAAGGGTGGCGCTGGTGGTGGTATTGGTGATGACGCCGTCGGCAACGGTGACCGAACCACGGCTCACCGACCACTGGTTGGCGGCCGCGGTGAGCAGCATCTCTCGGGCAGTGGCTCCGGCGGCGCGCATCTTGGAGTAATTGCCGCGGATTCCCCAACTGCCGCCGGTGATGTACGACTGGGCGGCGGGTGTGGGCGCCGAGTTGACCTGGGCCCAGCTGACCATCAGCTCTTCGGCCGCGGCCTGGGCGAGGCCGGTCATGATGCCTTGGCCCATCTCGGCACCACCGAAGGAGATGGTGACCGAGTTGTCGGTGTTGACCGAGATCCAGCCGGTGACCGCGCCGGCAGTGGGAGCCTTGGTGGCAGCGACCGCGCGGGCCATCATGCCTGAGGCTGAGGCCTCGAGCGAGAACACGAGAACCGTGCCAGCTGCGCCACCCAGGAAGCGGCGCCGGGTGACCGAGCTGAACAGCCCGGGCGTTGTCGCGTTGTCAGTCATGTCAATGGTGTCAGTCACGGTGTTCCTCACTGTCCGGTGGCCTTCTTGATGGCGGCCTTCACGCGCGGGTAGGTGCCGCACGCGCAGATGTTGCCGATGGCTGAGTCGATCTGTGCGTCGGTGGGCTTGGAGCTGCCCGACACCAGTTTGGACGCGCGCATGAGCATTCCCGACTGGCAGTAACCGCACTGGGGCGCCTGCACGTCGAGGAAGGCCTGCTGCAGCTTGGCGGCCGAGGGTGAGGCGGCGGCGAGGCCCTCGATCGTGATGATCTTCACCCGCAGCACCTCCTTGACCTGCAGGTGGCAGGCCTTCTCGGGAGAGCCGTCGATCCACACGAGGCAGGCGCTGCAGATCTCGACACCGCAGCCGTATTTGGTGCCGGTGAGGCCGAGAATGTCACGCAGCACCCACAGCAGCGGGGTGTACGGGTCGCAGTCGATGCTGCGCGCCTGACCGTTGACGTTGATGGTCATCGCTGTCATGGGGTGGACCTTTCGGAGTGGTGAGGGAGCCTGATACTGCAGATTTCAGCTCGGAGAATGTTACCGCATGTCTATCGGCACACGACACAGAGTAACTTTAAATCTGCATCCGAGGCAGGTCCATGGTCCCGAAATGGACTGGCCTTTCGGCCGGTGCTTAGCCGCGCACCGCGTTGAGAATCGCGGGATACGACGACGGGTCGACCACCACGTCGAGCAGGGTGGGAGCCCCCGAGGCGAGTGCTGCACGGATGGCCCGGTCGTAGTCGGCAACCGTGTCGACCCGCTCGGCGGCGAGGCCACAACCGCGCGCTACGACGGCGAAGTCGGAGCCGCCGTAGGTGACGGCACCTTCGCCCCCGTGTCCTTTAGCATTCTGCTTCACGGCGATGAGGCTGAGGGTGGCGTCGTTGAACACCACCACCACCACCGGAAGCCCGAGTCTCGCGAGCGTCTCGAGCTCGCCCAGCACGATGCCGAGCCCACCGTCGCCGGTGAAACACACGACCGGAGTGGCTGGTCGGGCCAGCGCTGCGGCGATGGCAGCCGGCAGTGCGAAGCCCATCGTTGCGTAGCCGCTCGAGTTGAGCACCTGCTCGGGGCCATCGACCTCCCACAGGGGCATGGCCACGAGCATGTGGGCACCGGCATCAGTGGTGGCGATGGCTCCGCGTGGAGCGGCCGCCGACGCGATGGTTACCACCTGCTGGGGAGTGAGCCCGCGGGGGTTCGGAGTTGTCGCGGACTGCAGCCGCCCGACCGCCTCAGCGCGGAATCGCTGCCCGTCGCCCGCGACCCAGGCGGAGTGTGAGGTTGCGAGAGCTGCGCTAACGCTGGCAGTGAGCTCAACGAGGCTCCCCACCACCTCAGCGGCGACCTCGGCACCGAGGTGTTCGGCGTGGGCATGGTCGTCGCCCGAGATGGCCCACGAACCGGCGAGCACCACCGGGGCCTCGTACGGCCAGGCGGCCGGAATGAACTCCACAGGATCGAGGCCGATGCCGATGATGAGGTCGGCAGCCTGGAGGACCGGAGCCTCGATCGTGGCTCCGGTGGAGACCCCCGCGCACCAAGGGTCGGCGTCGGCCACCATCCCGCGCGCCTTGTAGGTGCACAGAACGGGCACGTGGGAGGTGCCCCCGATGAGCTGCAGGGTGGAAGCGATCGCGTCGCGGTCTGCTGGGCTGGCCACCGCCGCCCCGGCTCCCACCACGATGACGGGACGTGTTGCCCCGGCCACCAGCGTGAGGAGGTCGGCGAGCGCTGAGGCATCGAGGGTGCGTGCCGGCGTCGGCGTTGGAAGCGGAGCGAGCGAGGTCGCGGTGGGGTCGAGGTCGAGGTGCACCGGTCCCGGGGGGAAGCCGGTGGCCAGGGCGACGGCATCGGACGCGCGCGAGGGGTCACGTCCGTCGAGCACCACCGACGCCAAGCTGACCGATCCGAGCAGGGCCTGCTGGTCGATTCGCTGGTGCGAGACCCGGGGGCGGTCGGCCTCGGCAACGCAGTCGGTGACGAGCACCATCGGCTGTCGGTCTACGTAGGCCATGGCCAGGCCGTTAATCGCGCTGGCGGCACCGGGACCTCGGGTGGCCACGCACACGCCGGGAGCGCCGGTGATCTCGCCCATGACAGCCGCCATGATGGCGCCGGCCGTCTCGGTGTGCACCAGAACGAAGTCGAGTCCGTGGGCGATTGCTGAGCCGGCGACATCGAGGTTTGAGCCTCCGCCCGGCATTCCGAACACGTGGGTGGTTCCGGCGGCACGGCAGGCGGCCATCACCTGGTCTGCGATTGCTCGTCTGGTCTGCATCGGAGTGTGGCCTCCTGTTGCCGGGGGGCTAGCGCGGGTCTTCTATCGACACTATGGTGACCTTCAAGGTGGGACAAACTGGGCCCCTTCGCGGAGCTCTGACTCGAAGGGATGACTGCATGGCGATTCAGCATTCAAAGTTCCTTGATGTGGCGAACGGCACCCAAGCCAAT
>WLOZ01000057.1 GCA_009699025.1 Actinomycetota bacterium | reverse complement strand
GCGCGACGCTCGGCCTGCAGGGCGCGGCCGTACTCGAATACCTCGAGCGCCGCAGGTGACCGGAAGGGCAGCAGTCGATACTGCTCACTTTCCTCCGATCCATGCAGCGCATCGGCGAATTCGGGGTCGGTGTTACCTACCAGCCGGTCGCCCCAGCTGGTGAGCTTGGCGTGGTCGGTATCGGGCACTGACAGCATGCGCGAGAGCACGCGCACCGGAATCTCGCTCGACACCTGCTCGACGAACTCGAACTCAGTGCGTGCTAGCGCGTTGTCCATCGTGCGCGCGACCACGCCACGAAGGAAGCTCTCGTAGCCGTTGATGACTCGCGGGGTGAACTGTCCGGCGAGGATCTTCCGCATCGCGGTGTGCGCCGGAGGATCGGTGTCGATCATCGAGGTGCGGTGCTCAAGCTGGTCATCGTCGAGCTCCTCGAGCGACACCCCCCTGTTCGAGGTGAACGTCTCCCAATCGCGGCTCACGGCGACGATGTCGGCGTGCCGGGTGACGGTCCAGAATCCTTGGTTGGGCTCAGGCTCGGCGGTCCACGCCACCGGGTCAGACTCGCGCAGCGCGGCGAAGAATTCCCACGGCGGGCCATCGACAAAGGTGTCGGGATCAGCGAGTGCGGCGGCGGCTTCCGCGAGCGTGCGAGTCATGGGTGCTCCTTCAAGAGGTCGTGCGTTCGATCAGAGGTGGCGCTGGGGGGGCGTGCCCATCACAGGTGGTAGGCGTACTCGCTGAACTCCCAGTCGGTGACGTGCGCGTTGAACCTCTCGACCTCGTTGCGCTTGTAGGTGAGAAACGACGTCACGAAGAACTCGCCGAGCACCTCGATGAGGTCAGTGTCGGCCTCCAGTGCATCGAGCGCGGCGGTGAGCGAACCAGGCAGCATCGGTGCTGACTCAGGGTCGTATCCATACCCCTCGAGTGGGGCCTGCGGCTCAAGGTTGTCGCGCAGGCCGAGGTACACGGCAGCGGTCACGGCAGCCATCGCTAGGTAGGGATTAGCGGTGGCGTCGCCAAGACGAACCTCCATGCGGGCCGCCTCGCCACGCTCGGGCGGAATTCGCACCATGGCGCTGCGGTTGTCGAGCCCCCAGTCGATCAACCACGGGGCCAACGTGTCGGGGCCGAACCGCTTGTACGAGTTGATGGTGGGGTTCAGAATCGCGGCGAGTGCTGGCGCGTGTGCGAGCACCCCGGCGATAGCGGCCCGCCCAGCGGCCGAGAGGCCGTCGGGGCCCTCAGGGCTGCCGAACACGTTGGCGCCATCGGCGTCGACGAGTGAGAGGTGCAGGTGAAAGCCGCTACCGCCCTCGCCATTGAACGGCTTCGCCATGAAGGTCGCCATCAAACCCTCGTGACGCGCGATCTCCTGAACGGCTGACTTCATTCGAAAAGCCCGATCCGACGCGTCGACGAGCTCGGAGTGGGTGAGGTTGATCTCGAACTGCCCCGGCGAGAACTCGTGGTTGGCGGCCGTCACGCGTAGGCCGGCATCGCGGAGATAGCGCAGCATGGTGAGCAGGATGCCGCGCGGGTCGCCCTTGCGCCCGACCACGTACACGTTGCCCTTCTCATCGGAGTACCGTGCCCAGCCGCCGCGCTCATCGGGCTCACACAGGTAGAACTCAAGCTCGGGGCCAATCACAGCAGACAGGCCCAACGTTGCGAGCCGCTCGGATACGCGCCGCGCCACACCTCGGGGCGCCTCAAGCGCCGGCTCGAATTCGCCACCAGCCCCAACCACGGTCGTGTCGGCAAGGCACCACGCAATGCCGGGCTCCCACGGAAGGTCGGTGAGCGTGCTGAGGTCAGGAAAAGCGAGGATGTCGGGCAACCCGCTCTCGAGACCGCCCTGCACGGGAACGACGTCTCCCTGCGGGGTGGTGTGGTAGATCGCGCGGCAGAAGGCGATGCCGTGGTGCATCACCGAGTCGAGCTCGTCGATCAGCACGTCACGTCCGCGGTCTACGCCGATCATGTCGGAGTACGACACTCGAATCACGTCAATCCCACGGCTTCGCAGGTCGGCTACCACGGCCGCCACCTCGTGCTGCTGCTTCATTCCAGAGCTCCTCACGCGTAATCCGGCAGGTCGTTTGGGTCCAAACAGTCGTGTCTGGAAAGATAGTCTCTTCCACTCCCGGAGGGAAGCGCTTTCGAGGTGACATTGCCTCGTGGCCTCAGACCCCCTACCGTCGTAATCGACGAGAAGGAGCACACAGTGCGAGCGCTGTTTATCCAGCAGGACCACGTCTCACCATCGGGGCCTATCGGCGAGCAGTTCGTCAATCGCGGCTACGACGTCGAGCACTTCCTCGTCGTCCCCGGCGAGCAGTTTCCTGATCCGCATGTTGAGGTCGAGTTTCCCGACCCCCTGGCCTACGACGTGATTGTCCCCATGGGCGCAATCTGGGCCGTGTACGACCACCATGTCATCGACTGGATCGCCGATGAGTTGGCGCTGCTCAGGCGCGCTCACGACGCGGGCGTGCCGCTACTCGGAATCTGCTTCGGCGGTCAGGCTGTTGCGGCGGCCCTCGGGGGTTCGGTGCACAAGGCGCCTGAGCGCGAGGTGGGCTGGACCACGATCGTGTCTCACCGGCCCGATCTCGTCGACTCCGGCCCGTGGTTCGAGTGGCATCAGGATCGCTGGGTGCCGCCGGAGGGAGCAACGACCGTTGCCCAATCGGCGAAGGCTGACCAGGCGTTCGTGCTGGGCCGAAGTCTCGCCCTGCAGTTTCACCCTGAGGTCGTGATGTCGACCTTCATGGGGTGGCTGGAGAACGGTGGGTACGACGACCTCGAGGAGCACGGCCACGATGCCGACGCTTTGATCGCTCAGACCAAAGAGATCGAGGCCGACGCCTCGATGCGCGCGCGGAGGCTGGTTGACCGATTCATCGATCAGGTGGCGCTCGCCCCGTGATTCCTGTCGCGGTGCTCGACAACTGAGGCGGATATCTCGCCCGCCAATCAGTCCCCCGGCGTGATTGACACCGGAAACTTCTTGATTCCGTTGATGAAGTTGCTGCGCACCGGCTTGACGTCGCCGGTGAGCCTCAGGCCGTTCGGAATGCGGGGAATGAGCTCCTCGAACATCAGCCTGATCTCCATGCGGGCCAATTGATTGCCGAGGCAGAAGTGCGGACCACCCTTGCCGAAGGTGACGTGGTCGACGCGGGTACGCGTGACGTCGAAGCGGTAGGGGTCGTCGAACACCCGCGGGTCGCGATTGCCGGAGGCGAACCAGGCGACCACCTTGTCGCCCTGGTTGATCGTGCGCCCGTGTAGCTCGACATCGCGCGTTGCTGTGCGGCGAAAGTGGTACACCGGCGATGCCCAACGGAGAAACTCCTCGACCGCTGGCGCGATCCGCGCGGGATCGTCCTGCAGGTAGGCCAGCTGGTCGGGGTTATCGATGAGCGCCTTCATGGTGTGCGAGATGGCCTGACGGGTGGTCTCATTGCCCGCGATCACGATCAGCAGAAAGTAGTTGCGGAAATCGCGCTCGGTCATCGGCACGCCGTCCTCGGGCGTCTGGTTGACCAACTTGCTCACCAAGTCACCGCCGTCGCCGCCGCGTCGCTTCGCGGCGAGCTCGAACCCGTACTCAAACACCTCAAGCGCGGCGGGAGAGCGGAACGGCAGCAGCCGAAACTCCTCGCTCTCGTCGGAGTCGGCCAGCACGTCGGCGTAGTCGGGGTCGGTGTTGCCCACCATCCGGTTGCCCCACTCGATCAACTGCCCCGTGTCCTCCTCGGGCACGCCGAGCATCTGGGCCAGCACCTGAATGGGAAAGTCGGCGCTCACCTCCTTCACGAAGTCGAAGTCGCCCAGGGCGAGCGCGCGGTCGAGCGTGGTGCGGGTGAGTCCACGCAGGAACACCTCGTAGCCGGCCAAGCCGCGCGGGGTGAATTCGTGCTGGAGTAGCCGGCGCAGCGCCCAGTGGCGCACCCCGTCGGTCTCGAGCATCGACTTGCGCACGTCGATCTGCTCGTCGTCGAGTTCCTCGAGGTTGGCACCGCCCACCTCCGACGAGAAAGAGTCTTCGTCGCGCGTGACGGTAACGATGTCGGCGTGACGGGTGACCGACCAGAACCCGTGGTTGGGCGAGTTCTCCGGGTTCCAGTGCAGCGGCTCGTTCTCGCGCAACTCATCGAAGAGCGGCCATGCCCGGTTCTGCTCGAAGGCGTCGAGGTCGGTGAGGTCAATCGCCGAAGTCATGATTTCCCCAAATCGTTCGGGTCCAAACGGTTAGCGACACTGTAGAGGGGTCAACCATTGAAGGCAAGGTTTGGAAGCAACTCAACACGAGGTTGCACGTGGTGGGGGATAGGCTCGCGCGCATGACAGCATCGAGTGGCCGCTATGCGCGCAAGGCTGCTCAATCGGCTGCGGGCGGGCACCACACCCTCGCCGAAACCGAAGGTGCTGTCTCCGAGCGACTTGCCAGCCTCGAACTCGACATGAACTCGATGGCTGCCGTACAAAACGTGTACCGCGCCGCCAATGCCTTCAGAAATCACCTCGAGAGCACGGTGCTAGCCCCCCACGACCTCACGTGGACAGGCTGGGTCGTGCTCTGGGTCGTGTGGATCTGGGGCGATATCGAAACTCGGCATGCCGCCACCGAGGCGGGCATCTCGAAGGGAACTCTCACCGGGGTGGTGGGCACTCTGGAAGGGCGTGGATTCCTCACGCGACGCACTCATCCCGATGATGCGCGTCGAGTTCTCCTGTCGCTGACCGCGAAGGGCAAGCGCCTGATGACGTCGCTGTTCCCCGAGTTCAACGGCGAGGAAGCTCGCCTGATGTCAGCGCTCACCGATCACGAGGTGGCCACGCTGACACGGGGTTTGCGCAAGGCAGTAGCCAGCCTCGACGACTAGCCGTGACCTGCTTCGACAGAACGTCTAGCCGGCCACGAGCCGCGCGAGCATGTCGTCGGCCGGGCCTTGTAGCCAGGTCCAGTCGCCCGAGGGCGGCTCCGTCTCGGGGTTGACCCACAGCCGCGTCTCGGCAGGGCAAACGCCGGAGGCGATCAGCCCTGCGGCCGGGTACACCTCGGCGGAGGTTCCTACCGCTACCAGCGTGCGGGCGGTCGACATGGCCCGGGTGGCGTCGCGCCATGCATCGGGCGGTAGCGTCTCGCCGAACAGCACCACCGCGGGGCGCGTCCAGGCTTTGCACTCGGGGCACAGCGGCACGCCGTCGGGCCCCCACTGGATGCCGCGCACCGGGCTGATGTGTCCCGCGTCGAGGCAGCGCACTTCGGCCAGGGTGCCGTGCAACTCCATCACACGCGAGCTGCCGGCACGCCGGTGCAGGCCGTCGACGTTCTGGGTGACCACCG
The DNA here is from genome assembly GCA_009699025.1 of Actinomycetota bacterium. The sequence continues at coordinate 3,531 of WLOZ01000057.1, read as the reverse complement.
CCACTTCCAGGGAGGACTCGAACGCCGCGATGGCCCGGTGCGCGGGGGTGGGCTCGAGCTCGACACCGGCCTCGAGCCGGCCGCGGAAGCGCTGCCACAGCCCAGGGAGCCGCTCGATGGTGATGTCGCCGGCGTGAGGGGGCTCAAGGTCGGAGTTGGTGTAGAGCCCGCCGGCCCCGCGGTAGGTGGGCAGGCCGGCGCTGACAGACATGCCGGCCCCGGTGAAGAACACCACCGGCCCGGCGATCGCGACCGCCTCGCTCATGCATGACCCCCTCGACGCGATGACCCGCACGCTCTCACCGACAGCGGAATTATCCACCCCGGGTGTGACACGCACGACCGTCGCACTGCGCCAGCGAGGCGCCGCTTGACGTCTGATTTCTGTTACACAATAGTGAAGCGATGACGCGAAAGCCTCACAAACCGAAAGTCACCGAAGGCGGAACGGTCTTGACTGATCGTGAAGTAGATCGCATTGTCGCCGAAGTCGACGATGCCGTCGGTCTTGGTCGCGTTGACATCTCATTTCCACGCAAAGGTCGACCTTCACTGTCGGGCGACAACTTCGCTTCCCCCCACGTCGGTTTCCGCATCTCCTCGGAATTTCGCGAGGAAGTAGCGGCCCTTGCGCAACGTCAGGGAGTCACTGTCTCCGCCCTCGCGCGCCAGGCCCTTGAGGAGTACGTCGCAAGAACTGGATGACTCACATGGCCACACGGGGATGGGCCGTTGCTGGACATGTCTCAACCTCTGGACTGAGCAGATCCGTACAGATATAATTCGTGACGTGGATGCGGCGGCGCTTATCAGGGATGCGCGCGCACGGGCGTCCATGACCCAGGCCGCGCTCGCTCGCGCTGCTGGCACGTCCCAGCCGACGTTGGCCGCCTATGAGGCCGGTGCGAAGTCACCTTCGGTGCGGACCCTAGACAAGATTGTCCGGGCGGCCGGGTTCAGCCTCACTGCGGTTCTGCACACAGCTCCCGCGGCCGGCGGCGTCGTTCTCGCCGAGGTGCGCGCTCGACAGGCCGAGATCCGCAAATCTGCAGCGGGGTACGGCATCCGCAATGTGCGCGTCTTCGGTTCAGCTGCCCGCGGAGACTCCCGACCCGACTCCGACGTCGACCTGCTGGTCGACTTCGACGCCGAGCGCTACGGACTCGGCCCGCTCGCCGGCTTCCGTGCCGAAATGCGTGACCTCCTCGGTCGCGACGTCGACGTGGCCACCCTGGCGCTGCTGCGCGAGGACCTGCGTGCCGTGGCCGAAGCCGACGCGGTACCACTGTGAGCCGCGACCCCTCGGACCGGCTTCGCGACATCGTTGACTGCATCCGCAAGGCCCGGAACGCCGATGCGGTGAAGAAAATCGGCCAGCTCAGCAATCGGATAGTGGCGGAGGGAGATCGGTCATGAGGGTTTCGTTTCTCGGGCTGGGTGTCATGGGCGGCGCGATGGCGGGGCACGTCCTCGACGCGGGTCACAGCCTCGTCGTGTGGAACCGGTCCCAGAGCCGAGCGGAGGAATGGTCGGCGGGTCGGTCGGGCGTGGTCGTAGCGGCAACTCCCGCTGAGGCTGCTCGTCTGTCGGACGTCGTTCTGATGTGCGTGTCGGACGACCGGGCCATCCGCGAGGTGCTGGTCGGCGACGATGGGGTGCTGCTTACAGCGGCCTCCGGAACGATCGTCGTTGACCACTCCACGACCTCCGCCCACGCGGCTCGGGAGATGGCCCAGGCCTGCGCTGATCGTGGCGTCGGCTTCCTCGACGCACCGGTATCGGGCGGGCAGGCCGGGGCGGTCGGCGGAACTCTGACGGTAATGATCGGGGGTGCCCAGGAGCACCTCGATCGAGTGGAGCCGGTGCTGGAGACCTATAGCGCGAAGCGGCGCCGACTCGGTGACGTTGGGGCAGGGCAACTGGCGAAGATGGTCAACCAGATCTGCATCGCGGGCCTGGTGCAGGCGCTGTCAGAGGGGGTTGCCTTCGCCCAGCGCACCGGGCAGGACGTCGAGGCAGTGTTCGAGGCGATCAGCGCCGGCGCAGCGGGGTCATGGCAGATGGCGAACCGGCACCAGACCATGAACCGTGACGAATTCGAGTTCGGCTTCGCGGTCGAGCACATGCGCAAGGACCTTGCCATCTGTCTGGCCGAGGCCAAGGATGCCCGCGCAGCGCTGCCCGTCACCGCGCTGGTTGACCAGTTCTACGCCGAGGTTGTCGCAGCGGGAGGGAGTCGCTGGGACACCTCCAGCCTGCTGACCCGGCTGCCGCGTCAGAGACCGTGACCCTGGCCGCACCCGAACTCAAGCGTGGGCAATTCATCGAGCCGCGGCGACCAGTGCATCGAAGAGCGCTTGCTGCGACGGGTCGTTAGCGGCGGTGTCCTCGGGATGCCACTGCACTGCCAGAAACAACCCGCGCGAATCGGGAATGTCGATGCCTTCAACAGTGCCATCGTCGGCTCGAGCAATGATCGTCATGCCGTCACCGACGCGATCGACGCGCTGGTGGTGGTAGCAACTTGCGACGACCGACGTGCCCATGGTGGTCGCCAGTCGAGTGCCAGGCTCGATCGTCACGGTGTGCTGCAGGTGCCGGTGCGGTGAATTCATGTGTTGCTCGAGGGTGCCACCGCGCGCGACGGTAACAACGTGCAGGCCCCGACAGATCGCCAGCAGTGGCGTTCCTGAGTCGAGGGTCGAGCGAGCAACTGCGAGGTCGAAGGCATCCTGCTCGACGTCGACGTCGTACACGTGCTCGCTCTCAATCTCGGCGCCGTACGAGCGCGGGTCGAGGTCGCCACCGCCTGGCAACAGCACCCCATCGGCGAAGGCCAGCCGCTCGGCCACTTCATTAGCCGACACCACTCCGTCGGGCGCCCACGGGTGCACGGTGACCGGCTCGCCCCCCGCACGCAGCACCGCGGCGCTCAGTGCCCGCGCAGTCACGACGGCCCCGTATCGCAGTGCCGAGGTTTGCGCGGCGAATCGGCCTGGGATGGCGATGAGCGGGCGCTTGGGCACGCTTGACTCCCCTTCGGGCAGGACATAACGTTTGGTTCCAAACGATTGTAGTTCACCCCTTCTCGAGAGCGAGGGATTCGCGCGTGTCCACCGCAGAGGTCGCTGGCGTTGCCATCGACACCCGTCACTGGATCGGTGGCGCCCGCGTGGGCAGTGACACCACCTTCGTGGACATCTCACCACTCGACGGCACGGTTATCGCACACGTCGCGCGCGGGGGAGCCGCCGAGGCCGACGCGGCCGTGACAGCAGCAGCCGCTGCCTTCCCGACATGGGCTGCAACATCGCCGGCCGACCGCTCAGTGATTCTGCATCGCATCGCCGACGGTGTTGAAGCCCGACTTGAGGAACTCGCTCAGGTCGAAACCGCCGACAACGGATCGCTGCTGCGCTCGCACCGCCGGGGAGTCATGCCGCGCGTGGCGATGAACTTCCGATTCTTTGCCGACCATCTGCTTGCACTGAGTCACCCCGACTTCGACACCCGCGGACATCGCAATCACGT
>WLOZ01000056.1 GCA_009699025.1 Actinomycetota bacterium | reverse complement strand
GAGTCGCCCCTGCCCGTGATCGGCGCGGGAGAGGTGCTGGTGCGCAACGACTTCCTCTCGGTCGATCCCGCCATGCGGGGCTGGGTCAACGCGGCGGCGAACTACTCAGAGCCGGTGCCCCTCGGTGGCGTGATGCGTTCCTTTGCCGTCGGCACGGTGGTCGAGTCGCGCTGCGATGAGTACGCCGAAGGTGAGCAGGTGCTCGGCGAGTTCGGCTGGCAGGAGTTCGCGGCCGGGCTGCCGGCCATGATCACACGGCGCCTCCCTGCCACCGGGCTCTCGCCGTCGCTGGCCCTCGGCGTGCTCGGGCTCACCGGAGTTACCGCCTGGTTTGGCCTCACCGAGGCGATTGAGCCTCGAGAGGGCGACACCGTGGTGGTGTCGACCGCGGCCGGGGCGGTGGGGTCGGTGGCTGGGCAACTCGCCCGACTACGGGGCTGCCGCACCGTGGGCATCACCGGCGGACCCGAGAAGGTGGCGCTCTGCCTCGACGAGTTCGGCTTCGACGCCGCGGTCGACTACCGCTCTCCCACCTTCGCCGCCGACCTCGCGGCGGCGTGCCCCGACGGCGTCGACGGCTACTTCGATAACACCGCGGGCTCTATCACCGACACGGTGCTCGCACTGATCAACCCTCGCGCGCGCATCGCTGTGTGCGGCACCGCGTCGATCGACACCTGGGACCCCTGGCCCAGCGGCCCCCGGGTTGAGCGGCACCTGCTCACCAAGCGGGCGCGCATGGAGGGCTTCCTGTTCTTCGACTTCGAGCACCGCCTCGACGAGGCCCTCGACGCGCTCACCCCCCTGGTGCGTAGCGGAGACCTGCGCTACCGAGAGGAGTTCCTCGACGGGCTCGAGGCCGCACCCGACGCCATCGCCGGCCTCTACCGCAGCGAAAACCTTGGCAAGCGTCTCATTCGGCTTGGCCCGCCCAGCCCCTGAGCCGCCGGAGCCGTGTGACCAACCCACGGCGGGGGGTTAGCGGAAGGGCGCGTAGTCGACGCGCATCGGGACCGAAGCCCAGTAGTCGTCGCCACCGGTGACCACCAGGTCGAGTCGCTCTGCCACCGCGATACACAGACCATCGCCCAGGGACAGTGAACGGTGAAGCCTGTCCTCGTCGTGAGTGCGGGACCAGGCGATCAGCTCTCCAGCACGAACGGCATCTGGCTCGGTCACGGCCTCAACCGCGATGCCTGCAACAAGGAGCGACTGGTAGAGCTCGCCGGCGGGCAAGGCGTGTCGGCGCTCAACCGCTCGGTACAGCGCCTCGGTCAGTGCCGAGGCCGGCACGACAGCAACGGCCAGCATTCGATCGACTATCTCCTTCCCGCGTTCTCGCATCAGCCAGGCAAGGACTGCGGAGGCGTCAAGAACGACCAGCCGGCCGCGCTCGTTCACAGCCCGAGTCTGGCCAGCAGAGCCGCGCCACGATCGTCGGAACCACCAGACTCTGGCGAGGCACTGCGCCTCACTGCGGCCGCATCGGAGACAGCAACGTCGTCCTCACGCATCCGGCGCACGTCGGTCGTGGAATCGTCGGCAGCGGCCGGGTCGGGCGCACCTGCCCACACTCGCTGTCGGACGGCGTCCACCGTTTCGAGAAGTACACGACCCTCGCCGAGAACCACAGCGACTACCTCGGTTCCCTCAACAAAACCTGCGGCACGCCGTATCGCGACAGGCAGCACCGACCTCCCCTTGGGCCCGATATGGAACGCCACCGCCTGACCTGCCACATCGCTCATGGCCCCCAGTGTGCGCGAGAGTGGCACTGATTACAAGAAAGTGACACTTTTATTCGGAAAGTGGCACTTTTCTCGTGAAATCGACCCGGTCACGCCGTCTCGCGCACCCGAAGGCGCAGGAGCCACTGTGTCAGCGCGACCGTAATCGCTGTGGCCACAGCGATACCCAGCGCCATGGCCACGGGGGGCGCCACGGGCAACCCCGACAGGATGGCAGCCCACACAGCACCACCGATCATGCCGAGTGCCCCGACGATTGCCGCTGCGGAGCCAGCAGCCCGGGGGAACGGCTCGAGGGCCGTGGCCGTGGAGTTGGGCATCAGCAGGCCCACTCCCGCCACCGCGAGGGCGAGGAATGCGACGAACACCCACACCGACAGTTGCGCCACGGCACTCATAAGCAGCGCGGCAGCGGCAGCGGACTGGACGATGACGGCGGTGGCCATGATCTGTCGAGGTTCCCAACGGTCCAGCAGGCGGACGTTCACCTGAGACAGCACGAACAGTGCCAGCGAAACCCCGCCGAAGATTGCCAGGAATTGCGCACTGGTCAGGCCGTCGTATTCGAGGAACACCCCGGGCGACAGTGAGATGAAGGAGAACAGGGCTGCACCGGTGAGGGCTTGGATGAAGCCGGAGACCATCACCACGGGATTGCGCAGCAGCGGACCGTAGGCACGAATCGCCTCCCTCGCACCATGGTCGGTGCGGTGATCGGGCGCATGAGTCTCCGGGAAGGTCACCACCGCAACGATGCACAGCAGCCCGTAGACCACGAGCACGATGAACAGGCCCCGCCACGAGGTCCACCCGAGTACGAGAGTGCCGAGGATCGGCGACAGCACGGGCGCGATGCCAAAGATCAAAAAGATCACGGACATCGCCTTGGCCAGGTCACGACCCGAGTAGAGGTCGCGGGTCATGGCACGTGAGGCCACGACCCCAGCACATCCACCCAGCGCCTGCACCACGCGGAGCACGAGGAGGGTGCCGATCGAGTGGGAGAGCGCGCAGCCCAGCGATGCAAGCACGTACACCGCCAGGCCTGCCACCACCGGCGGCCGACGGCCGAACCTGTCCATGAGCGGGCCGTAGACCAGTTGGCCGAGGCCCATTCCCAGCAGGGCAGCCGACAGCGTGAGCTGCACCGATGACACTGGAACGCCGAGATCGGCCGAGATCGCAGGGAACGAGGGCAGGTAGAAGTCGAACGACATCGGCCCTAGCGCGACCAGCGCTGCCGCCATCACCAGAAATCGGGGGCCTCGCCGGGCGACCCTCACTGTGCTCACGCAGCACTCACCCCATCGTCGTCCGAGCGAAGAAGAGTCTCAACCGAGGAGGTCGCGGCCCACGATCTCCTTCATCATCTCGGTGGTGCCACCGTAGATGGTGTGCACTCGCGAGCCAACGACGAGGTGCGGGCAGCGGGTGGTTCATCTCACGAGCTGCCTCGACCGCGACCACCAGACGGCCCTCGGCCCCCGGTGAGGGGTCGCTCGCCACCGGCCCGCCACCTGACCTGGCCACGAGGCGCAGAATCGATATCGGTCGCTGTCGCTTGACCTCTCTACCGGCGCAGAGAGTGCCGTGGGTGGGATGCTCGAGACCGTACCCGCCCCGACGATCGCCAGGGAGTAGCCATGCGCGCCGCCGTCCTCACCACCCCGGGTGACATCCCTCGGTGTGTCGAGCACCCCGACCCCACGCCGACCGAGGGTCGCATCATCGTCAGGGTCACCGCCGCTCCCATCGCCCCGATCGACCTGCTGATCGCGTCGGGCCAGACCTACCTCGGGGTTCCCGCCTGCCCCTACGTGCCGGGCCTTCAGGGAATCGGCGTCATGCCCGACGGCCGCCGGGTTTTCTTCGCCACGAGTGCCGGAATGGCCCCCGGCGACGGCAGCATGGCTGAGCTCTGCCTCGTCGATCCCACCCGCACCATCGACATCCCCGACTCTCCCGATATCGACGACGCGGTGGCAGCGCCTCTTGGAAACTCAGGTGTCGCCGCCGCGGGTGCGCTTCGCCGCGGGGGCCTTGCTCAGGGCCAGACCGTGATCGTGCTCGGAGCGTCGGGGGTGGTGGGGAAGATCGGTGTACAGCTCGCCGCAGCCGCGGGTGCGCGCGTCATCGCAGTAGCCCGGGGCGAGCAGGCGCTCAGCCGGGCGCGCGAACTCGGTGCACACGACACCGTCGATGCCTCGAGCGGCGATGTCGACTCCATCGCCGCCGATCTCATCGCTGCTGCTGAGGGCGGCGCGCACCTCGTGCTCGACCCGATCGCGGGGGTGCCTGCAGCGGCGGCCCTGCGCGCCATGGCACCGGGTGGCCGACTGGTGAACCTCGGCGAATCCGCGGGCCCCCTGATCGCGGTGCCCTCAGCACTGCTGCGCAGCAGGTCGCTCGAGGTGCTGGGCTTCACCACCCTGAGCCTCACCTGGGAGCAGCAGCGCGAGGTGCTCACCGAGTTGTTGGGGCTCGTCGCCACGGGCAAACTCACGGTTGACGTTGAGCGGGTTCCGCTCGCCGACGCCCACCTCGCGTGGGCCCGCATGGCCGAAAGCGGACGCCGCGCCCGCCTCGTGCTCGTTCCCTAACCAGCCGTTCGCGATCGGCACCTCGTCACGACGCGTGCCACGAGTAGAAGCCCTGCCCTGACTTGCGGCCGAGTTCACCGCGTTTCACCTTGTCGATCAGCAGTGCGGGCGGTGCGAACCTCGGGCCCAGGGTCAGTTCGAGGTGACGGGCGATGTCGAGCCTCACGTCGAGTCCGACGATGTCGGTGAGTCGCAGCGGCCCGACCGGATGCCTGTAGCCCAGGGCCATGGCGGTATCGATGTCGTCGGCTGAGGCAACGCCCTCCTCGAGCATGCGGATGGCCTCCAGCCCCAGGACCACCCCCAACCTGCTGCTGGCAAAGCCGGGCGAGTCGCGCACCACGATGGGAGTCTTTCCCAGAGCCACCACCCAGCCGCGGGCGACGTCGACCAAGCCTGACGCCATCTGGTCGGCCACCACAATCTCGACGAGCACACTGGCAGGCACCGGGTTGAAGAAGTGCAGGCCGATCACACGCTCGGGTCGTTCGCTAGCGCTTGCAATGTCGCTCACCGGCAGGCTGCTGGTGTTGGTCGCGATCACGGCGTCGGCCGAGACCACTGCCTCAATGGCTCGCACGACGTCGATCTTGAGGGCAAGGTCCTCAGGAACGGCCTCGATCACCAGCCCACTCGCCGCGAGGGCCTCGAATTGCTCGACGACTCTCAGCCGGCTCAGAACAGTCTCCACCGCCTCCGACAGCAGGGCCCTCGCCTCTGACTCCCGCACTGCATCAGTCACTCGCTGCCGTGCCGCCTCAGCCGTATCGGCTCCAGACTCCACGAGAGTGACCTCGCTGCCCGCCACCAGCAGGGCGTGGGCGATGCCCGAGCCCATGCGCCCACCGCCCACGACGCCACACCGCGACGGCAGTGCCGTGCTCACGCGCTCGCGAGAAAGTCGAGGGTGCGCAACCACGCATCGGCGGCGGTCTCGGCGCGGTAGAGCTCGGGCCGCGCATCGTTGAAGAAGGCGTGACCCGTGTCCCGATAGATGTGCACACTCATCGGTACCTCCAGATCGGCGTCGAGCCCCGCGAGCCACTCGAGTTCACGCTCGCCGAGAAACTGGTCATTGGCTCCGAAGAAGGTGAGCAGCGGAACCCGCGGCGGGCCGGCCTCCTCCCAGTAGTTTCCGATGCTCACCGGGTAGAAGGCAAGCGGCTTGTACTCGGGAGAGGCGGCGTGCACGGGCATGCTGCCGTCGGGACGGACCATCGCGAGATCGAGCATGGCTGATGCTCCCACGCCTACGGGCCGAGCCCGATTACCTCCCGAAATGAGCTACCCAATCCGGCCACGAGTGCTTCGGTCAGGGTTCTGAGATGGGCGGTGACTCGTTTTGCCACGTCATCGAGAGCCGAACCGTGCGAAAGCCCCACGTGAGGTCCGGCCGCCGCACCAGCTCGCAGTCGTACCAGCCGCCGATCTCCCACACATGTCCTGGGTCGTCGTTCGACAGACGATGGATGCACTGGCAGTACGAGCGCGTGCGCGCAACATCGCCGTCGACCTCGATCGCGTGGTTCGTGCTCATGTGGTGAGTTCCGACAAAGCCCCCCAGGTGCGAGCTGAGGTACTCAGCGATTCCCGCACGTCCGCGATGGCCTCCGGGCGAGCCGTCAGCGTCAGAGAAGGGCAGCGACAGCACCCCCTCCGGCTCGTAGAGGTCGGCGTAACCGTCCCAGTCGCGTGTGTCGACCGCGTGGGCGAAGGCGATGAGTGCGTCGCTCACCGCAGCACGATCAATGAGGTAGCGCACCTGCGTGGCAAGCGCGGCAAGGTCGTCCGGGGACACGGTCATCAGGGTCTCCTTGGTGGGTGGGCCAGTAAGCAACCCTCGATGCGGTGAATCGCTCAGGGGTTCATGAAGGAACTATGCCCGACCTCGCCTCTCGATACCCCTCGATGCCTGCTCCATCGGCCCGGGTGATGCCTTGCATCACACATGTGGGGTTCCGCCAAGCGCACCGTGCTCGTAGCGTGAAGGGGGCCCACACCGCTGCGGGCTCAGACCTGATCGGAGTGAGCTGTGAGCATCTCGACCGAGCCTCCCATCACTCATCTGCGCCACGTTGGCCTTGCCGATCTGAACTACGCTGAGGCCGCCGAGTTCTACGGAACCACCTGGGGATTGGTGCCCATGTCTCCTTCGAGATGCGTGGCATCGACGAGTACATGCGGGGCAACGGTCGCATGATTCGCGCCGGACACACGCTGCTGTGGGGGCCTGGCCGTCATGGGGCTGGCGACAACACGTTCTCCTACTTCAACGATGTCAGCGGAAACGTGATCGAGTACACGACTGAACTCGATCTCATCGTCGACGAAGACGCCTGGCAGCCGAGGGCGTGGGAGTCCACGCGCGAGCAGTCCGACCGCCGGGGCACCGCGAACAACATCACCGAGCACCTCATCCCAGGCGTGTGGCAGAGTTCACCGATCTAATTCCACTTCACACCGACGACAGACCACCTACGAGGAGTTACATGTCAGGCCACGGCCACGATCACGGACCACTGCCTTCGCCCACCGAAGCAACTGAGGTGGCCGATGGCATTTACGCCTACATCCAGAACGACGGAACATGGTGGATCAACAACACCGGCTTCATGGTCGGGTCACGCGGCGTGATCGCCATCGACGCCTGCGCCACCGTCGCACGCACCGAGGCACTTCTCGCCACCATCGGGCACATCAGCGACCAACCGGTTCGTACCCTCATCAACACGCACCACCATGGCGACCACACGTTCGGCAACTTCCTGTTCACGGGTGCCACCATCGTGGGCCACTCGAAGATGCGCGAAGCCATCGCGGCGTTTGGCACTCCGCGCTCGGCTCCCGTGTTCACCGAGGTCGAGTGGGGAGCCGTCGAATTGGCACCCCCGTTCCTCACGTTCGATGAGAGCGTGCGCGTCTACGTCGACGACCTCGAGTGCGAGGTTCGCTACGTCGGAACCCCTGCTCACACGACTAACGACTCGATCGTGTGGATCCCCGAGCACAGGGTGGTGTTCTGTGGCGACCTGCTGTTTAACGGCGGAACTCCGTTCCTGGTGCAGGGCTCCATCGCTGGTGCTCGGGAAGCTCTCCAGCGACTGCGCGAACTGGAGGCCGAGACCATCGTGCCCGGCCACGGTCCGATCGCGACCGCCGCACTCATCGAGAGCGTCGACGCCTACCTCGCCTTCGTGCAGGATGCCGCGGGGCAGGGGCACGAGGCGGGACTGTCCCCGCTCGAGGTCGGCCTGTCACTCGACCTCGGAGATTTTGCCGACCTTTCTGACAATGAGCGCATCGTCGGCAACCTGCATCGCGCCTACGCCGAACTCGACGGCAAGCCGCTCGGCAGCCCGCTCTCGATCGACACGGTGTTCGCCGACATGGTCGAGTACAACGGAGGCAGGCCGCTCACCTGCCTCGCCTAGCCCCGGGCCTGCCCTGACGCGCCAGCTTTCGCGCGAGCAGACCCTCAATGCCGTCCATGGACTTTCCGGTGTAGTTCTCGGCCACGGTCTCCATCGCCGCGCGCGACCCGGTCACGTAGCGCAGCTGGGTGAGTTGCATCTGCCGTAGGAACTCGGCGTCGGGGTCGTTCGCCGGAGGGGTGTGCAGCATGCTCGTCATCCACCACGAGAAGTAGGTCGACTGCCACACCCTCTGCAACGCATCGTCGGAGTAGCGGTTCAGCAGGTCGTCGCTGTCGTGCAACGTGATGCGAGGCCGGTCGGAGTCGGCGTCGACAATGCGCACGTCGCTGGCCTCGAAGTGGATCTGCTGTCCGTGGCGAGGCGCGAGGCGAAGAGGTCGCGGGTCAGCTCGGTTTGCCCGTAGGCCCACACCGACTCGCCGCGCAGATCGGGAAAGTCGAGGCGGTGCCGTCGCTGAGCTTCAACAACGACGGCCCGCTCGGCACCACCTTCCGATACATCTGCGACAGCGGCACCTACATTGCCCGCTACGACGACCTGGTCACCGGCCGCGAGGAACCCATCGACGTGTCGGCCGTGGACGTGTCGACCAATGGCATCGAGCTGCAGGACCGCGAGTTCGTGGCAGCCATTCGCGAGGGCCGCGAGCCCAACTCGAGCGTCAGCAGCGTGCTCAACTGCTACCGGGTGCTCGGCGACCTCGAGGCGCAACTGGCCGAGCAGGGCTAGTAATCGCGACGGCCTTGGTGTCGCTGACGGCGCGCCGCCTTCCCTGCTGCAGGATTGGCCCATGACAACCTTCGTTCTTCTCCACGGCGCCTGGCACGGCGGCTGGTGCTGGGAGCCGATGCGCGCTGAGCTCACCTCGCTCGGCTTCGACTCGATCGCACTCGACCTCCCCTCTGGCGAGCCTGACGCCGGCGCAGAGCGTCACGCCGAGGTCATCGCCGAGGCGGTGCGCGGGCAATCGGGTGACGACCTCGTGCTCGTGCCCCACTCGCTGGCTGGTCTCTACGCGCCGGTGGCGGCAGCGCGCATCGGAGCGAGCGCAATCGTGAACCTCGCCGCCCTCACCCCCGCCCCCGGCATGTCGGGCCTCAAGCAGTCAAAGGCGCTTCCCGGCATCTACACCGAGCCGTACCGCATCGCGCCCATGACCCGGCACGACGACGGCAGCACCTCGGTGCCTCGGGCG
>WLOZ01000055.1 GCA_009699025.1 Actinomycetota bacterium | reverse complement strand
GGCGTCGTGGTGGGCACGGCCGCCACGGGTGCCCCCTCAGTGAGCATCGCCGCCGATGCCGTGACCCCCACCACCCTCGTCAGCACCGACCTCACCCCCGGCACCGGAGCCGAAGTGGCCGTCGGCGCCACCGTCACCGCCAACTACTGCGGCGTTGGCCTCACCAGCCGCACTATTTTCGACTCGTCGTGGGCACGAGGCGGTGAGCCCATCAGCTTCGGGCTCGACATGGTCATCAAGGGCTGGACCGACGGCCTTCCCGGAATGAAGGTGGGCGGCACCCGACTGCTCATCATCCCCGGAGACCTCGCCTACGGCGCCAATCCTCCGGGAGGTTCGGGCATCGGCCCGAACGAGGCCCTCGTGTTTGTTGTCTCCCTGACCGCCACCAAGTAGCCGGAGGAAATCCATGACCAAGCCTGAAATCGACTTCATCGAGGGGCCTGCCCCCACCGACCTCGTCAGCACCGACATCGTCGTCGGAGACGGCGATGAGGCCACGCCCGGAGCCACGGTGCTCGTGCACTACGTCGGCGTCGACTTCGAGACCGGCGAGCAGTTCGACGCCTCCTGGGACCGTGGCGAGGCCATTAAGTTTCCGCTCAAGGGCCTCATTGCCGGCTGGCAGCAGGGCATTCCGGGAATGCGCGTAGGTGGCCGCCGTCAGCTCGTATGCCCCCCAGCCCTGGCCTACGGTGAAACCGGCGGTCACCGCCTGTCGGGCCGCACCCTCGTGTTCGTCATCGACCTGCTCGGCGTGGGGTGATCGGTGACCGGGGGAGCGACTCGTCGCAGTGAGAGGCTGCTCACCCTGGTCTTCGTGCTGCTCAACAGCTCTCGGGGCGTATCGCGAGCGCGGCTGCGCAGCACGATTCCCGACTACGTGGCCAGCGACAGCGACCAGGCCTTCGAGCGGATGTTCGAGCGCGATAAGGACGCCCTGCGCGAGCTCGGAATTCCCGTCGACACCGTGCAACTCGAGTCGGGGTACGACGACGAGTGGGGCTATCGCATCGATCCGCGCGCCTACGAACTGCCCGACCTGACATTCACCACCGACGAGATGGTCGCGCTCGAACTCGCTGCCCGCGCCTGGAGTGCCGCGGCACTTGAGGGCCCGGCATCAGCAGCGCTGCGTAAGCTCGAGAGCGTGGGCCTCGAGGTGCCTGACGACGCACGGGGAGTGCCTGTCGAGCCACGACTCAGCGCCTCGGACCCTGCCTTCCCCGACCTGCTACGCGCAATCGTCGACAAGCGGTCCGTCGAGTTCTCGTATCGCAAGTTGGGGTCGACCCCCGAGACCCGGCACGTCGAGCCGTGGGGTCTGGTGCTGCGCTTGGGGCACACCTACCTCGTGGGTCTCGATACCGATCGCGGCGCCACGCGCGCCTTCCGGGTGTCGCGCATCGAGGGGGCGGTCAAGGCCGGCCGACCCGACGCCGTCACCGTGCCCGAGGGCACCGACCTGCGCACGCTCGTGGGCGACGGCGAGCCCGAGGACGCCTCCGGGGTCGCCCGTCTGCGCGTCGTACCCCAGCGAGCCATGCGACTGCGACAGCGCGCAGGGGCCACCCCCGATGCCGCTGAGATTGACCTGCCTTTCCGCTCTCTCGACCGCCTCGAGCGCGAACTTGCCGCGTATGGGCCCGATGTTCTCGTGCTCGATCCCCCCGAGCTCCGTGCCGCGGTCATTCGACGATTGCAGGGGGTGCTGTCGCGATGAGCAATTCTGAGTCGATGGTCCGCATGCTCACGCTGCTGCCGTGGCTGCGAGCTCACGGCCCGAGCGAGGTCGCCGAAGTGGCCGAGCACTTCGGCATCAGCGAGGCCCAACTTCTGCAGGAACTTGCGGTGCTCACGTTTGTGGGCCCGGGGCAGGCCGGGGGAGAGCTGGTCGACATCTCCTATGAGGCCGGTGGCACCGTCGCGGTGCACGACTCCCAGGGGCTTGAGTTCCCGCTGCGGTTGAGCACCGCCGAGGCGGCGTCGCTCATTACCGGGCTGACCCTGCTCACCGAGCTGCCCACCAGCCGCGATGCCGTCGCAGCAGCGACGTCGGCCCTCGCCAAGCTCGAGGAGGCCGCCGACGCAGCAGTGTCCGGAGCCTCAGCGGCAGTCGTGGTGCAGCATCACGAGGTCGACCCCGTCATCAAGTCGGTCATCTCTGGCGCCATCGAGTCCGGAACACGCATTCACATGCAGTACGCCGGAGCCGCTCGTGAGGCGCTCACCGAGCGAGAGATCGACCCCCTTCGCCTCCTCGCCATGAACGGACACTGGTACGTCGAGGGCTGGTGCCACAGCGCCGAGGCGGTGCGCACCTTCCGCCTCGACCGAATCGTCACCGCTGTGCCCACTGACCTTCCGGCTTCGTCGCACCCCGCCGCTGAGGAATCCGGCTCGCGCGCCGACATGCTTCCCGCAGGCATCGATGTTCGGCTGCACCTACTGCGCAGTGCTGAGCACATCACCGAACTGCAGGCGTGCGTTGAGCACTCCGACCTTCCCGACGGCACCATCGACGCCACGGTGCGCGTGGCCGACGAAGGGTGGCTAGTGCGACTCGTCCTCGCGCTCGGCGCCGAGGGCCGGGTCGTCGACGACGAAGACCTGCAGAATGCGGTCGCAGACCGGGCTAGGGCCGCGCTGGCTGCGTACGAGAACTGAGCCCCTGGCGTTTCACATTCCACCGTTCGAGTGGTCAAGTCCTAGTCATTTGCGGCCGATACCAGAGCCATGACAACCATCAAGGCAACGTGTCCAGAGTGCGGAGACGTCGAATTGACCCCAGCCGAGGTTCGAGTCGAGGTGGAAGAGACGCTCGCAGCGCCAGTGAGCGCCTTCGCCTTCGAGTGCCGAGTGTGCGCCACCCACGTGCGCGGGCCCGTCGACCAGCCGACGGCCGCCGCCCTCACCCGCTCTGGCGCCCGAACAGTGCACCGTCGCCTTCCTGCCGAGGTGCGCGAGCCCCACGCGGTCACTCCGCTCACCGAGGATGAGGTTATTGCCTTCGGCCGGTGGCTTGAGCAGTCCGTAGACCCAATTCGCCACGTTCTCGCGGCATAGCGCACGTGGCTGGGCACAGCGGCGTAGGATGGAGCTAGGTCTTAGCTCAACCCCTCAGGTCCGTCGTCAAAGGAGTCAGACATCATGCGCGTGCCCCAAGGAGCCGAGTGGCTAATCCTGCTGCTCATCGTGGTGCTGCTTTTCGGAGCCAAGCGCCTTCCCGACGCTGCACGTGGCCTCGGGCGCAGTCTACGCATCTTCAAGGCCGAGACGAAGGCGCTCGCCGACGATGGCGAAGCGCCAACCGCGGTCACAGCGACCCCCGAGGTCACGTCGACCCCCGAGGTCACGGCGGCTGTCGTGCCCGCACAGCTAGCCCCGGCGGTCGCGCCGGTGGCGGACACGGCCACCGCGGCCCCCGCCGAGCAGCAGCTGTCCTAACCACCATCTACTCTCGGTGACCCCAGTGTCTGAGAAGGGCGCTCAAGCGAGTCGCGGCCGATCCTCACAGTCCTCGGCCGCTGGCGGTATGTCGCTGTCGGACCACCTGCGCGAATTGCGCAGCAGACTCATCAAGTCGGGCATCGCGATCATCGCCGGAATGGTGGTCGGCTGGATTTACTACGACGCCATCTTCGCGTGGCTGAGTGCCCCCTTCAACGACATTGTGAATCATGCCCGCGATGAGGGCCGGGTGGTCATTCTCGCGCTCACCGGGGTGGCTGATCCGTTTACCCTGCAGTTGCAGATCGTGGCGATGGTCGGCGTATTGATTGCTGCGCCCGTGTGGCTGTATCAGCTGTGGCGCTTCATTACACCCGGACTGCACGGAAATGAGAAGCGCTGGGCGCTCGGCTTCGCCGCTGCCGCGACCCCACTCTTCGCGGCTGGGGTCGCCCTGGCCTACTGGGTGCTGCCCTCGGGCCTCGCACTCCTGTTCGGGTTCACCCCCGTGGGCGTCGAGAACATCGTGTCGGTCGACCGTTATCTCGACTTCTTCGTGCGCACTATTTTGGTGTTCGGTGTTGGCTTCCTCATTCCGCTTCTCGTGGTGCTACTCAATTTCGCCGGCGTCCTCACTGGCAAGGCGCTCATCTCGTGGTGGCGGGCGATCATTTTGATCATTTTCCTGTTCGCAGCCATTGCCACTCCCACGGGCGACCCCGGGAACATGGCGCTGCTGGCGGCCCCGATCGTGCTGCTGGTGGCGATCGCCGTGGGCATCTGTGTGCTCAACGACAAGCGCCGGGCTCGTCGGGACAGGACACTGGGCTTCGGCCAGTGGGACGACGACGAGGCCTCCCTGATCGAGCCCTCGGCCAGCGACCTCAACCTCCCCGACGACGACTCCTGAACCCGCCCCCCGAAGTGTCCGCGGCCGATAGCCTTCGCGCATGTCTTCACGACGGATTGGCCTTCTGGTCAACCCCACCTCGGGCCGCGGGCGGGGAGGGCGCTCCGCTCCCGAGGTAGCAGCGCGACTGAGCGCCGGTGGTATCGAGGTCGTGCCGATCGAGGGTGTTGATGCCACCGACGCCGAAGCACGGATGGTCACCGCCGTGGAGGCGGGGCTCAACGGCCTCATTGCCTGTGGCGGAGACGGCACCGTGAACATGGCGCTCCAGCACGCAGTCGCCGCAGACATCCCCCTGGGCATCATCCCGGTCGGCACCGGTGACGATATCGCCCGCTCGCTTAGCCTGCCGCGCAAGGACATCGCTGCTGCGGTCAATGTGGTGCTCTCGGGCGCGACCCGACGCGTCGATGTGGGCGAGGTGGTCACGGCCGACGCCGGGCGCCGACTCTTCCTCGGCGTGCTGTCGGCGGGCTTCGACTCGATGGTCAACGAACGGGCCAACCGCATGACCTTCCCTCGTGGTCAGGCCAAGTACATGGCGGCCATCGTCGCCGAATTGGGCACCTTCTCGCCCGTGCCCTACCGGCTCACCCTCGACCACCACAGTGAAGACGTTGAGGGCATGCTGGTGGCCATTGGAAACGGGGTGTCATACGGCGGCGGCATGAAGGTCTGCCCGTCGTCGGTGATGGACGACGGTCTCTTCCACGTGATGCTGCTGCGCAAGGTGTCCAAGCCCACGTTCTTACGAGTGTTCCCCACGGTGTTCCGAGGCACCCACCTCAAGCACCCCCAGGTCAGCGAGCGCCCTGCGCGCAGCGTCGAGCTCGAAGGCGAAGGCCAGGTGGCGTACGCCGACGGCGAGCGCATGGGGATTCTCCCGATTAGCGCGAGCGTGCTGCCCAGCGCAGTGTCGGTGTTCGTGCCGCGGCCCAGCGCTGGATAGGCGACTCCTGACCCCCAGCGCATAGGCTGAGCGAGTGAGCTCGCCGGCCGAGCGGTACGCGGCCGCCCGATCCCGCGCCAAGACGGCGAAGTCGTCGCTCGGAGCCTTTGCGGCACTGTATGAGTTCGAGCTGGACCCCTTCCAGACCCGCGCCTGCGAAGCGCTTGAGTCCGGGCGCGGGGTGCTCGTCGCCGCCCCCACCGGCTCGGGCAAGACCCTCGTGGGCGAGTTCGCCGCCCAGCTCGCCATTGAGGCCGGCACGAAGTGCTTCTACACCACTCCGATCAAAGCCCTCTCCAACCAGAAGTATCACGACCTGTGCGAGCGCTACGGATCAGCTCAGGTCGGGCTGCTCACGGGCGACAACTCGATCAACGGCGAGGCCTCCATCGTGGTGATGACCACCGAGGTGCTGCGCAACATGATCTACGCGGGCTCCTCGACGCTACAGAGCCTGAGCCACGTGGTGATGGACGAGGTGCACTACCTCGCCGACAGGTTCCGCGGCGCAGTGTGGGAGGAGGTCATCATCCAGCTGCCCGAGCACGTGCTCGTCACCGCGCTTTCGGCCACGGTGAGCAATGCCGAGGAGTTCGGCGCGTGGCTGGCCACCGTGCGCGGCGACACCGAGGTGGTCGTCGAGGAGCACCGCCCCGTTCCACTCTGGCAGCACGTCATAGCGGGGTCGCGACTGCTCGACCTCTTCATCGACGATGACCAAACGGAGGTCAACCCCGAGTTGATGCGGCTGGCCCGCGACTCCACCCGCGCCGAGAAGCTAGCGCACCAGCGTCCGCAGCGGGGGCATCGGCGTCCGCGTGGCCCGCACTTCACCTCACGCGTCGAGGTCATCGACAGGCTCGAGTCGTCAGACCTGCTGCCGGTCATCACCTTCATCTTCAGCAGGGCAGCGTGCGACGCCGCCGTTGAACAATGCCTTGCGGCGGGCATCCGGCTCACCACTCCCGAGGAGCGCGAACTTATCCGCGAGGTCGTCGCACAGCGCTGCGAGCAGATCCCGCCGGAAGACCTCGCCGTGCTGGGCTACGGAGATTTCGTCGAGGCACTCTCGAGGGGTGTTGCTGCCCACCACGCGGGCATGTTGCCCACCTTCAAGGAGGCGGTGGAATCTCTCTTCCAGCAGGGGTTGGTGCGGGCTGTGTTCGCCACCGAGACCCTTGCTCTCGGCATCAACATGCCTGCCCGATCGGTGGTGCTCGAACGCCTAGTGAAGTGGAACGGGGAGACCCACGCCGACATCACGGCGGGCGAGTACACCCAGCTCACCGGGCGCGCGGGGCGCCGTGGAATCGATGTCGAGGGCCACGCGGTGGTGCTGTGGCACCCCGGCTTCGACCCCGGTTCGCTGGCCGGGCTCGCGTCGACGCGCACCTACCCCCTGCGGTCGAGCTTCAAGCCGTCGTACAACATGGCCGTGAACCTCGTGGGCAAGATTGGGCGTCACGCCGCGCGCGAGGTGCTCGAGACCTCCTTCGCCCAGTTTCAAGCCGACCGCGCCGTGGTGGGACTCGCAGCGCAGATTCGCCGCAACGAGGAGGCCCTCGCTGGCTACGCCGAGGCCATGACGTGCCACCTCGGCGACTACGCCGAGTATGCGAACCTCCGCCAACGCCTCAGTGACCGTGAGAAGGACCTTGCCCGCAGCGGGGCAGCGCGCCGCCGAGCTCAGGCCGCCGAGTCGCTGTCGGCACTCCGCGCGGGCGACATCATCATCGTTCCGTCCGGCCGCCACCACGGTCCTGCCGTGGTGCTCGAGCCGGGAGTCACCGCGGCCGGCGATGAGCCTCGGCCCCAGGTGCTCACCCTCGATCGCCAGGTCAAGCGGCTCTCGGTGGTCGAAATCACCAGCCCCGTGGAGGCAATCGGCCATCTTCGCATTCCGAAGGGATTCTCAGCCAGGTCGGCACAGTCTCGCCGCGACCTTTCACTGAGCCTGCGCGAGGCCACTCGGGGAGTGCACGTACCCAACCCGCGCCGCGATAGGTCGCTGGCCGCCGACGACGACGAGATTCTCGCGCTACGCCACGATATGCGCCGCCACCCCTGCCACGGCTGCGACGAGCGCGAGACGCACTCTCGGTGGGCCGAGCGCCACCACCGGCTACGACGTGAAACCAGCGACCTCCAGCGCCGGGTCGAGTCGCGCACCAACTCAATCGCCCGCGAGTTCGACCGCGTGTGCACCCTGCTGAGCCAGCTCGGCTACCTCGAGTCAGGGGGTCACGGAGAGGTGACAGTCACCCCAGCCGGGCACGTGCTGTCAGGGCTGTATTCCGAGAGTGACCTGCTCACGGCCGAGGCCTTGCGCCGCGGCCTGTGGGACGACCTTTCGCCGGCCGAACTCGCCTCGGTGTGCGCGGCCCTCGTGTATGAGTCGCGCACCAGTGACGACGGATCGACGCCCAAGATTCCACGAGGCAAGGTTGAGGCTGCGCTGGGCGAGATGGTGCGGCTGTGGGCCGAACTCGACGATCTCGAGAAGCAGCACCGCCTCGCGTTCGTGCGCGAGCCCGACCTCGGCTTCTGCTGGACCGCCTACCGGTGGGCCTCGGGCCAGCGACTCGAGGTCGTACTGCGTGAGTCGGAGATGCTCGCGGGCGACTTCGTTCGCTGGTGCAAGCAGGTGATCGATCTTCTTGGCCAGGTGGCGCAAACCGCTGAACGGCACGACCCCGGCTCGGTGCTTCCCGAGCGCGCCCGCGCCGCGATGGACGCGATGCGCCGCGGCGTGGTGGCCTACACCTCACTGGGCTAGCCCTTCTGCATCGGGGGCACCCAAGCGCGAACCTATCGCGCTACGGCGCCCCAGCGCCGCAGGATTGCGTTCACCGTCACATGCAAGTCTGCATGTTACGATGCAACAGTGTCGAAAACAGTGCAGATCCGCGACCTCGATGAGGTGACCTATCAGGCACTCAGCCGGCGAGCTGCCGAGATCGGCCTGAGCGTCCCCGAGTTCCTCCGCGGGGAGATCGAACGCATCGCCTCCCGCCCCAGCATCACCGCGTGGCTCGACCATACCGAGCGCCGATCGGGGCGCCCCCGGCCCAGCGGCTCGGTGGAGGCGCTAGACGAACTACGCGGACCTTGGCCCGGCCGTGCTCGTCATTGACGCGTCTGCTCTGTACGAAGTGTTGACCGACGGGCCTCTGGCCAGCGGGGTTCGAGCACGAATGCGCGCCGAGCCCGACCAGGCTGCGCCCCAACTCATCGATGCCGAAGTGGTCGGCCTGCTGCGCCGCGATTCGCTGCTACGCAACGTCGACGACACCACCGGCGCACTCGCCCTTCGCGACCTGCAGGACTGGCCTGGCGAGCGACTGACCCATCGACTCTTCCTCGACCGAGTCTGGGAACTGCGCGATAACGTCCGCTCGTGGGATGCCTTCTACGTCGCGGTGGCCGAGGCGCTCAACTGCCCGCTACTCACCCTTGACGGCAGACTCGCTCGCGCACGCGGCCCGCGCTGCGAGATCGACGTCATCCGCTAGGCGGTGCCCGCGCTCACGCGCTCAACCCCGCGCAGCGGCCGACAAAGCTTCCACCACGCGCACCGCACTGCTGCCCAATCCCCAACGCGTCACCAGCGCTTCGAACGCGGCGGGGTCGGCGGGAGCCGGCACGATGCGAGCGTCGTGCGCAGGCACCGGCACGTCGCGC
>WLOZ01000054.1 GCA_009699025.1 Actinomycetota bacterium | reverse complement strand
TGAGTTGGGCGATTCATCAGACCTCCACGTGACCGGCGGCGTGCACTGAGTGGTCGCTCAGGATTTCCGTCACAGTAACACCGCGCACTGCCCCGCGGTCAGGTTCTGAGCACGCCCGCACCCTGAGCGTGAGACAGCACCTGCACCCACTGCCCCACTACGGTGTCGGCATCGAACCGGCCGGCAGACACCCGAGCGGCTTCACCCAGTTCCTCGCGTTGGCCAGCGTCGCCCACGAGCGACTCGAGCGCGGCCGCCAGCGCCACGTGGTCGCCCACCGGCACGAGCAGTCCGGCCGATCCGTGGTCGACAATGTCGGCGCTCGCGCCGGGGCAGTCGGTAGCTATGCAGGCGCACCCGCTGGCCGCCGCCTCGAGCAGCGCGTTGGGAAAGCCCTCAGTAACGGAGGGCAGCACGAAGATGGAGGCCGCCTGGAATTCAGTGCCGATGTCGACCCGCGGCTCAATGATCTCGACCCGATGCTCGAGCCCAAGTTGCTGCACCATCGTGCCCAGCGCCTGCTTCAACGGCCCCTCGCCGATGATGCGCAGGGTCCACTGCGGGTACGTGCTCGCCACTCGTGCCCATGCGCGGATGAGCGTGGCGTGGTCCTTGGCCTCCACGAGTCGGCCGACGCTGAGGACCACCGGGCCCCGGTGGGTCGCGGCGGCGATGGCAATGGCGGGCGCGTTGGGAATGACCACCGCGCCAGTGATTCCCCATCTCAGCCTGAAGGCCTCGGCGATGTCGGCGCTCTGCACCACGAACGCGGCAGCCCGCCAGCGAACCAGCCAGCCGCCCAGGCGCCCGCTTCGTCGCCGCGCGCCCGACCACACGGGGTGGTTTCGCTCAGACACCACCACGGGTACACCCAGCCCGATGGTGGCCAGTAGCGTGGCGACGTTGGCGTCGGGCAGGAAGGCGAGCACCACGTCGGCATCCTTGGCCAGCTGTCGAATCCTGCGGATGAACCGCACCCGGTCGACATGGAATTGGAACCGCGCCTGACGCGTGTCGTCGCGCACCCCCACACGCGCGACCCCCGGCGGTAGCGCGTAGAAGTCATCGATGGGTAGGAACCACGTGGCAAGCGTGACCTCGTGACCCAGCGCGTCGAGGCGCGCGGCGAGCCACGACATCACCCGCTCGGCACCCCCACACCGCAGGTGCACGGTGACCAGCAGCACCCTCACGTGAGGGCCCGAGCCCGCTGGTACTCAACCTGCGCAGCGAGGCCATCGCGGAAGGTCACCCGAGGCGCATAGCCAAGGTCACGACCGGCGAGCGTCGAATCGCCTCTCGTACGTCGCTGGTCGCCCGCGAGCGCCGGCTCGTGCGCCACGGTCACGGGCCGGCCGAGAATGTCCTCGAGCACCGACACGCCCTCGAGCACGGACACCTGCTCAGCCCCCGCGATATTGAACACCCCGGCAGGGGTCGAGGCGTCAGCCGCGTGGCACACCGCAGCTGCCACGTCGGTGACGTACGTGAAGGTGCGGCGCTGGTGACCGTCGTCGAAGATGCGGCTCGGCGCGCCCCGCAGCGCCGAGTCGATCACGCGCGACCACAGCATGTCGGGGCGCTGTCGCGGGCCGAACACCGAGAACAGTCGCAGCACGGTGGTGAGCCGCGACAGTTCGAGGTCGTTGGTCCACAGGGCCTCTGCCTCGAGTTTGGAGGTGCCGTATGGCGACGTCGGCGTCAACGGCTGCCCCTCTGCTCCCTCGGCGGTGCGGCCGTACACCGACGAGGTCGACACGTGCACCACTCGCCTGACCCGCGGCGACGCTCGCACGGCCCGAACCAGGGCCGCGGTCTCACCCACGTTGTTGTCATGGAAGCCGCTGGGGTCGGCCCAGCTTGCCGCCAGTCCCACCGAGGCCGCGAGGTGAATCACGGCGTCGAATTGCAACGGCGCCGAGTCGCCCACGAAAGAGCTGGCGGAATTCTGGTGGAAACTCCAGCGCGGATGATCGAGTGAATTCAGGAAGTCGACCCTGTCTGCCGGGCCTCTGATCGTGTCGTCGAGGTTGTCGATACCCACCACGGCCCAGCCCAGATCGAGCAGGTGCTGCACCACATGACTTCCGACGAAGCCGAGGGCTCCGGTGACGAGAACGCGCTGTTGACTCTCATCACGTTGGCCGGCGTGCGAGACCGCCATCCTGGCCTCCGCGCGATGTCGTCATGAGCTTCCGGGGCTCTCACACTATCGCCGCTCGTTACCACAACGTCGTAGGTGGCGGTCAGCACGCCCAGTACGGTCGTGCCATGCCCACCGAACCCCCCGTCGCCCGCCGCACCTCCCACGTGCACCACGAGCACGGCACCGACCGGCCCGACCCGTACCACTGGATCACCGACCCCGAGCTGCCCGAGACCGAGGCCCTGCTCGCGGCCGAGCGCGAGTTTCACGATGCGCGCATCGCCTCGCTAGCCGGCCTGCGCGACCGCCTCGAGGCCGAGATGGTCGCGCGCGTGCCCGCTGAAGAGCGAACCGCCCCGTGGGAGGCGGCGGGCTGGCGCTACCAGCGGGTGACAGCTGCGGGCGACGAGTACGAGCGGCTCACGAGATCGCCGATTGCCGGTGGCGACGAAGTAGTGCTGCTCGACCTGCAGCAGGTGCACGACCAGGGCGGAACCGGCTACGCGCGGGCAGGCCTCGTGGAGGTCAGCCCCGACGGAAACCTGCTCGCGTGGTCGATCGACCTCGACGGCGACGAGGTGTACACCCTGCGCTTTCGCGACCTGCGCACCGGCCTCGACCTCGACGAGGTGGTGAGCCGCACCTACTACGGCTGCGCGTGGGCGGCTGACTCTGCCTCACTTCTCTACATGGTGCACGACGACGCCTACCGGCCGCATCAGGTGTGGCGACACGTGATGGGCACCTCAGCTCTGGCCGACACCCTCGTATTCGATGAGCCCGACGACCGATTTGAAGTGGGGCTGCACGCGAGTCGCTCTGGGGCCTGGGCGGTGATCTCGGTACTCGCGCGCGACACCTCCGAGCAGCACCTGGTGTCGCTGACCGAACCCGGGGCAGCCGCCACCCTGGTGCGCGCTCGCGAGTGGGGGGTCGAGTACTCGCTCGAGCACGCCCCCGGCCACGGCCCCGACGGAGGCGACGGGTTCTACGTGGTCACCAACCTCGACGCGGTGGAGTTTCGCATCGCGTGGGCACCCGCCGGGGGCGCGCTCGACGTGTGGCAGCCGCTGGTGGCCGAGGTCGCCAGCGAGCGAATTCACGACGTCGACGCGTTCGAGCACGGGCATGTGGTGTCGCTGCGGCGCGACGGCGTGGCGTGTCTGCGGCTCGTGAACCGCTCGGGCGCCGTGCGCGACGTGGTGCCGCGCGAGGCTGGCGGCATGGTGCAACTGGGCCGTAACGACGAGTGGTCGACCAGCTTTGTCACCGTGGTGGAGGAGTCGTTCATCACGCCCGAGCTGTACTCAGACATCAGCCTCGTCGACACCTCAGTGCGCGAGCGCCATCGCGAGCACGTGGTGGGGGTCAACCCCGCCGACTACGTCAGTGAGCGGCACCTCGTCGACAGGGGCGATGGCGCACAGGTGCCGGTCATCACCGTGCGGCGCACCACCACACCCCTCGACGGCACGGCCCCCGTGATGCTCTACGGGTACGGCTCGTACGAGGTGAGCTGTGACCCCGACTGGGGAATCGACTGGTGGCGCACCATTCCGTCGCTGCTCGACCGGGGGGTCGTGTTCGCCGTGGGTCACCCCCGCGGCGGCGGCGAGATGGGCCGTCGGTGGTGGCTCGACGGCCACCTCGGCAGCAAGGCCAACACCTTCGATGATCAGGCGGCCGTGGCCGACTTTCTTGCCGACGGCCTAGTCGACGGCCAACGCATCGTCTCTCGGGGTGCCTCCGCTGGCGGCCTGCTGCAGGGTGCCCTCTACGGCCGCAGGCCCGACCGCTGGGCCGGGGTGGTGGCCGAGGTTCCGTTCGTCGATGTGATCACCACCATGAGCGACGCCTCGCTGCCGCTCACCGCGCAGGAGTGGCTCGAGTGGGGCGACCCGCGCCGACCCAACGAGCACGCGTGGCTGCTCGGCTACTCGCCCCTCGACAACCGACCCCCGGTTGACGCCCGTCCGCCGCTGCTGGTCACCGGCGCGGTGAACGACCCGCGCGTGATGGTGCGCGAACCCGCGAAGTGGGTGGCCGCGCTGCGTGCCGACGACCCCGAGCACGGGGTGGGCACCGACCCCACCAGCCCGGTGAGCCCGCGCACGGTGCTGTTCCGCTGCGAGACCGGAGCCGGATCACACGGCGGCCCCTCGGGGCGCTTCGCCGAGCTGGGCTACGAGGCCGACATCGCGGCGTGGTCGCTCACCGCCATGGGGGTGGAGGTGTGAGTCTGCCCTCGGGCCACTAGCCTGAAGGTTCAAATACACACCGCGGGAGTCCGGGCTTTGCCGGGCTGAGAGGGCGGCTGGAAATCCGGCGCCGCTGACCGTCGAACCTGTCCGGGTCATGCCGGCGTAGGGAGAGTCTGATGGTCTCGCGTTCGTTTCGACTTCTGCTGCTCACCATCGCAAGTGCCATCGCGCTCGCGTCGTGCTCGAGTGCACCCGCCCCCGCACCCACGACCAGCGGGTCGTCGAGCCCCTCGGCCGCTGCCACCACGCCCGCCGAGCTCACCCCGGTGTCGTTAGCCCTGAGCTGGACCCCCAACACCGACTACACCGGCGTGTACGTGGCCCAGCAGAAGGGCTACTACGCCGCGCAGGGAATTCAACTGACGATCCTGCCCTACGCCTCCACCGCCCCCGAGACACTCGTGGCCAGCGGCGCCGCCGACTTCGGCTTCTCGTACCAGGCCGGCGTTACCTACGCCCGCGCTGCTGGCCAGGACGTCGTGTCGGTGTTTGCGCCAAATCAGAAGGGCACGTACGCGATTGGCGTGGCGGCCACCCGCGCCGACATCACGCGCCCGCGCGATCTCGACGGCAAGATTTACGCCGGCTTCGGAACGCCCGACGAGCTGCCCCTGCTGCGCACCATCATTCGCAACGACGGCGGCAAGGGCGAATTCACCAACGTCACCCTCGACACCACGGCGTACGAGGCCGTTAGCAATGGCACCGCCGACTTCACCATTCCTGTTGCCACCTGGGATGCCGTGCAGGCCAAGGCCGCAGGCAAGCCGATGAAGTTGTTCGCGCTCACCGACTACGGCTTCCCCGACCAGTACTCAGTGCTCATCGTTACGAGTGGCGCCTACCTCACGGGCAACGCCGATGTGGCCCGCCGATTCGTGGCGGCAACCCAGCAGGGTTACGCCTTCGCGGTGGCCGATCCGGCGGCCGGGGCGCAGGCGATGGTCGATGCCGACCCCAACTCCTTTCCCAACCCCGAGCTCGTGGCGGCCAGCGAGCGCATGCTCGTCGACGGCGGCTATCGCACCGATGCCAACGGCATCGTGGGCACGCAGCAGCTGGAGCGCTGGACGAAGTACGGCGAGTTTCTCTACCGCAACAAGCTGCTCGCTGACTCGACGGGCGCACCCCTCACCACCGAGCCCGACTGGGCGACGTACTTCACCAATGAGCTCATGCCGTGAGCCCGTCGACCGCGACGGTAGTGGAACTCGCGCGATCGCTCAGCGCGAGGTGCGGGCAAACCGCGGTGATCGCGGTCGACGGCCGTGCGGGCAGCGGCAAGACCACCCTGGCGTCAGCCGTAGCAGGCGCCCTCGCGGCGCCGATGGTGTCGATGGACTCGCTCTACCCCGGCTGGGACGGCCTGGCCGAGGGTATCGCTCTGCTGGAATCTGAGGTGCTGCAGCCGCTGTCGCGCGGCGAGGAGGCCTCGGTTCCTGTCTACGACTGGCATCGCGGCGACTGGGGCCTCGCGCGGCTGCTTACTCCCCCGGCCATCCTCGTGGTGGAGGGTGTCGGGTGCGGCGCGCGGTCGTCGAGCACGCACCTGTCGGCGCTGGTGTGGCTCGAGTGCGATGAGGCCGTGCGGCACTCGCGGGCCCTGTCGCGTGCCGCCGATGGCGCCGCCTTCGCGGTGGAATGGGAGCGCTGGGCGGCGCAGGAGGAGTCACTTCTCAAGTTAGACCCGATCTTCCTCCGCGCCGACCTGGTGGTGCGCACCGACGATTCCGACGCGCCCACCACGACGCTGGCGGGCCACGATGTCCGATGAGCCGCGCCTGATCTGGCGCCTCGCGGCGCCGACGCTGCTCGTGCTGGGCGTTCTCGTGCTGTGGCAGTGGTACTCGACGTGGTCGGGAGTCACCGCGGCCGTACTTCCACCCCCCACCCAGGTGGCCTCGGGTGCATGGCAGGCACGGGCCACCCTGATGAGCAGCACCATGCCCACCCTGAGAGCCGCGCTGCTGGGGTTCGCACTGGCGGTGGTTGTCGGATTCGCCATCTCCGTGCTCATCGACTTCTGGCGCCCGGCGCAGTACGCCGTGACCCCGCTGCTCATCGTGAGCCAAACCCTTCCGCTCGTGGTGCTCGCACCGCTGATGGTGCTGTGGCTCGGCTTCGGGCTGGTGCCCAAGGTGCTGCTCGTGGCGCTCATCACGTTCTTTCCCATCACCATCTCGCTCGTGCGCGGTTACGCTTCCACCGGTCAGGACGGCCGCGACGTGATGCGCGCGATGGGCTCAACCCGCCGGCAGGAGTTTGTGCACCTGCGCCTTCCCGTGGCGCTGCCGGCCTTCTTCACCGGAGTACGAATCGCCATCACCTACGCGGTGATCGCCGCGATCTTTGCCGAGTACGCCGGTGCCACCGAGGGCCTCGGCGTGGTGATGCAGGTGTCGAAGAACGCCTTCCGCACCGACCTCGTGCTCGCGGCCGTGGCCATCTCATCGGTGCTCACGCTGGCCCTGTACGGCCTTACCTTCGCGATTGAGCGGGTGGCCATTCCGTGGCACTACCGGGTGTCGCCTCAGCGGGAGTCGAGAATCCCGCCCGCGCGGAGTATCGAGACGACGATTGAGGCGGACGCGAGTTCGACCGTCTCACCCACGAGCACACTCGCCTCACCGACATCAACCTGACCGGAGCCAGGGTCTCGAGCAGCACGTTCGACCGGGGCACCTTCACCACCATGAAGGTCAGCGGCGGCGACTGGTCGTTCGCCAGCCTCGGCGCGCCGACTAGTGAGGGCGCGAACCGCCGTGCGCGTCGGCAGCCCGCACTAGGCTCGCGTAATGCTGAGACTCCTGCCCGGAACCGACCTCATGGTGCACCCGCTCTGCCTTGGTGGAAACGTCTTCGGGTGGGGCGCCGACCGCGACGAGTCGTTTGCGGTTCTCGACGCCTACGCCGACGCGGGCGGCAACTTCATCGACACCGCCGACACGTACTCGTCGTGGCAGGGAACCGATGGCGGCGAGTCGGAGACCATCATTGGCGACTGGATGGTCGCGCGAGGTAACCGCGACTCGATGATTATCGCGACCAAGGTGGGCAAGGCACCGAAGCTCAACAATCTTCGGCCCGAGACGATCACCACCGCGATGGACCTCTCGCTCCAGCGTCTGCGCACCGACCGGGTCGACCTGTACTACGCCCACCAAGACCATGACGACCCCATGCCGGGGGCTCTCGAGGCGTTCGACTCGCTTGTGCGATCGGGCAAGGCTCGTTACCTGGCGGCTTCGAACTACTCGCCTGACCGACTCGCCGAGGCTCTCGAACTCGCCGCCGCCAACAACTGGGCTCCGTTCGTGGCGCTGCAGCCCGGCTACAACCTGATGCAACGCCCGGGGTTTGAGGATGCCCTCATGCCGTTCTGCCTCGAGCGCGGAGTTGGAACCCTGCCCTACTACGGACTCGCCCGCGGCTACCTCACCGGCAAGTACCGCCTCGGCGGTCCCGAGGTCACCAGCGTGCGCGCCGCTGCGGCAGCCACCCACGTCGACTCGCACGGTGAGTCGGTGCTGCAGGTCGTCGAGCGCGTCGCGCAGCGCCATGGCGTGAGCATGGGGTCGGTGGCGCTGGGCTGGCTCGCCTCGAGGCCCACGGTGGTGGCGCCCATCGCGAGCGCCCGCACAGTGCAGCAGTTGGCCGACATGCTTCCGATGGCCACCCTCGAACTATCGAATGACGACCTCGACGAACTCACCGCGGTGTCGGGCTCCATTAGCTGACCCGGGGGTCGCTGTCGGGACGGCGGGTATCGTCGGACCCATGATCACCCTGCACTGGTTTAGCCCCGAGGACCGCGAGATCATGACCCCCTTGATGCTCGAGGCGCACCGGCGCGGACTGCAGGCCGAGCTGCGGCATTACCACGACCCGGCTGGCGACATCTCCGTGCATTGCCACGGCCGCGGTGACGCCAACCCCGCACGCCTGTCGGCCTTCCTCCTGCACGATGTGGGCCAGGATTGGTGGGCCAGCGACCTGACCGAGGACGACAATATGTGGGCAGATACGCCATGGTCGCAGTTCGACCTCGTGTTTTTGCCCGGTCCGGAGTGGTCAGCTGCGTGGCAGCGGCTGAGCCACCTGCCGAAGGCGCGGCCCCGGCTGGGGGCGTGTGAAGCCGGCTGGCCGAAGGCCGACCGCGTCGGCACGCCGGAGTTTGCGGCGGAGGTGGCCGCCCTTCGCGGTGGGCTCACGCTGGCGAACCGGCCTACCGTGCTCTTCGCCCCCTCCTGGGAGACCGATGATCACCGCAACCTGCGCTCATTCGTGGCCGCCTTCGAGCCACGCGACGTGAACCTGCTGGCCAAGTACGCCCCGGGCTACCACGAGGTCGAGGAAGCCCTGCTCGCCGCGCACCCGCGGCTGCAGTTGATCGACTCCACCACCAGCATCCTGCCGTGCCTGGCCCTGGCCGACGCGATGCTCTCCGATGAGTCGAACTGCCTCAGCGAGGCACTGCTGCTCGGCGTGCCGCCGGTGGCGGTCACCGACTGGGAGGTGCCGGCGATGCCCGAGCACGGCCTGCCCGCCCGGCCGGCCGAGCCGCCCGCATTCGCCGTGGCCGCG
>WLOZ01000053.1 GCA_009699025.1 Actinomycetota bacterium | reverse complement strand
GCGATCACCTGGCCGAAAACGTTGCGGATGGGAGCCGCGATGCTCGCGATGCCAACCTCGCTCTCATTGACGTTCTCGGCCCAGCCCTGCTGGCGCACCTGGGTGAGCTGCTTGCGCAGCGCCGTGGTGCTGTTGACGGTGAAGGGGGTTCGCTTGGGCAGCTCCCAACCCGCGAGCAGGGCGTCGAGTTCCTCGGGCGGGAGGTAGGCCAGCAGCACCTTGCCGGTGCTGGTGCAGTGAGCCGAGTTGCGGTGGCCCACGCGGCCGAAGAGCCGGATTGTCTGGGGGCTCTCGCGCCGCTCGACGTACACCACCTCGCGCCCGTCGAGTACCGCAACCTGAACGGTCTCGCGGGTGATGTTGCGCAGTTGGTCGAGCACCGGGCTAGCGGCGTGGTGCAGGTCGAGATGCGACTGTGCACTGGCGCCGAGTTCGTGCATCGCGAGTCCGAGCCGGTAGGCACCGGTCTCGGGGTCCTGCTCGAGTAGTCGCTCGACCGCCAGCGTGTGCAGCAGGCGATGGGTGGTGCTCTTGCCGAGCCCGAGTCGTCGCGATAGCTCGGTGACACCGATCTCGGGGTCACCCTTGCCGAACTCCCGCAGCAGCCGCGCCGCGTTCGCCACGCTGGCCAGCACCTGGGTGTCGCCGCGCGGCCTCAGGGGCGCGGACCCGGTGGCCCGGGTCATGGGTGGTCATCCGCGGGTAGGCGCAGGCTTGCGAGCACGGCGCGGCGCAGTGACACCGCGTCGTCGGCGGCATCAATCGAAGCGCTCCGAGGCACCAGTTCGCGCGCCAGCAGTCGTGCGGCGATGGCGAGGCCAAGGCGCTGCGCCGACGCGAACTCGTCGACGAGGTCGGACCGACCCGGAACGAGTTCTCTCATCGCGTCGTAGTCACGAACCGACGACGTGTGGGCGTTGGCGAGGCCTGTGCCCGCATGCTGCGCGTGGTGCGCCGACAGGCCCCCGCCGGGGGCGAGCGACACGTGGTAAACGACGTCGGCCACGCCGACCGCGCGGCGCACGGCCAGCGCATCAGGGCCCGCCGACTCGTCGATCGCAGCGAGCTCGGGCACCAGCACCGGGTCGAAGAAGCGCAGCGTCCACGTGAGGCCGCGGTCGTGGCCGGAGATCTCGACCTCCTGGCCGGTGGGGCGGGGCAGCGGCGCGGTGGTGGCGAGCACGTGCAGGTGCCGGGTGCCGACGGCGACCACGGTGAATGTGCCAGCGGCAACGAGGGGTAGCTCGGCGCGCTCCCCGGGCGGCAGGTGCGCAGCCTGGTCGAGGTAGGCACCGTGCAGCTCCGCCACGTAGTCGGCCATCGCGGCCCGCATCTGCTCAGGCGTGGCGTTGCCGGCGGCGGTCGCCGCGGGCTCGACCTGCGAGGGGTCCGAGTGGTGGGGTGTGGCCACGTCGGCACAGTACCCCAGCGTGTCCCGCATGGCGGCACAACGGTCCAGCATGCGGGACAACCGGGGCTACGGTCCAAGAATCCACAGCAGATCGTGACATCGAGCACAACGAGGAGATGACACCCATGGGTGTTCTGAGACTGTCCCACGTCGACGTGCAAGTAACCGACCTCGACCTGGCCACCGCCTACTACACCGAGGTCATCGGCATGCTCGAGGTCGAGCGCGACGACACGTCGGTGTACCTCAAGTGCTGGGACGAGATCGACCACCACTCACTGCGGCTCGAGTACGCGCCCCGGCTCGGTTTCCGTGGCATGACGTACAAGGTCGAGCATGAGGACGACCTCTCCGATCTCGAAAATAAGATCACCCAGTACGGCTTCCCGGTGCAGCGCATCAGCAAGGGCGAAAGCGTCGGGCAGGGTGAGAGCATCCGCTTCTCGACCCCCACCGGCCACACGATGGATCTCGTCGCCGACGTCGAGAAGGTCGGAAGCTCGCTACCGCGAGTGAACCCGCCGGTGTACGTCGAGGGGCTCTCCGGCATCGCACCGCCCCGCATGGACCACCTGCTGATTACCGCTGAGGAGGTGGGCGAGTCGGCGAAGTTCTTCCAGGACGTGATGGGCTTCCGGCTCACTGAGCAGCTGCTCGACGGCGACGGCCACCAGATGGCCGTGTGGATGGAGCGGTCGCACCGCCCCCACGACCTCGCCTTCGTGCGCGGTGCCAACGGCGGTCTGCACCACTTCGCCTACTGGCTCGACGACTGGGACCACGTGCGGCGCAGCGCCGACATCCTCGCCTACAACGGCATCGCGGTCGACGCGGGTCCCACTCGGCACGGCATCACACGCGGCAACACCATCTACTTCTTCGACCCGCTGGGCACGCGCAACGAGGTGTTCACCGGTGGCTACCGCCCCGACGTCGACTTCCCGACGATCACCTGGACCGAGGAGAACCTCGGCCGTGCCGTCTTCTACTACGAGGGCGTCCCCAACGAGCGATTCCTGAGGGTGCACACCTGATGAGCATCATGCGACTGAGTCACGCGGAGATCAGGGTGCCCGACCTCGAGCTCGCCACGGCCTACTACACCGAGGTGCTCGGGCTGTATGAAACTGCGCGCGAGCCCGAGCGAGTTTTCCTCAAGTGCTGGGATGAGCACCAGCACCACAGCATCGTGCTGAGCTTCGCGCCCACGTACGGCCTCGAGCACTTCGGCTTCAAGGTCGATGAGCCCGGCGACCTCGACCGCTACCAGGCCAGGGTTGAGGCCGAGGGCATCGAGGTGCGCCGCTACACCACGGGCGAGTGGGGGCCGGGGCACGGTGAGGCGATCCGCTTTCGCATCCCGGGCGGGCACGAGATGGAACTCGTGTACGGCATGCAGCAGATCGGCAACCTGCTACCGCTGCTGAACCCGCCCCCCAAGCCAATGGGGCTCGTAGGCATCGCGCCACCGCGCATCGACCACATCTTCCTCACGGTCGAGGACGTCGCGCTCAACACCAGATTCCTGCAGGACGTGCTCGGCTTCCACCTCACCGAGCAGGTGGTGGGCGACGACGGCTACCAAATCGCTACCTGGCTTGAGGTGAGCCACTCGTCGCACGATATTGCGCTGATCACCGGGCCCAACGGCGGCTTCCACCACGTGGCCTTCTGGGTTGACGACTGGAACGACCTGCGCGACGCCGCCGACGTGTGCGCCTACCACGGCGTGACGATCGAGAAGAACCCCACGCGCCACGGGGCAACGCGCGGCTACTGCATGTACTTCTTCGACCCGGCGGGCAACCGCAACGAGGTGTTCACCGGTGGCTATTACACCGATCCCGACACCGAGCCGATTACCTGGACCGAGGCCGAGATGGGGCGTGCACTATTCGCCTACGACGGCGTGGTCGACCAGCAGTTCCTCACGGTGCACACGTGACCCCGAGCGGAGAGTCCCCTGATATGACCACGATGCAGGCCCCCGGCGGCCCGGATGCGGCGAGCGCTTCCATCAGCCTGCCGCGCACCGAGCGTGTCGACGCCCCCGCCTACCTCCAGCGCTACCAGCAGCGTGAGGCGGCCGGCGGCAAGGCCAACAACATCGACGACCGCGAGGGCAGTGGGCCGCTGTACCTGCGCCGATTCCGCGACCGGCAGAGCGGCGCTAATGCGCTCGAGCAGCGGGTTCCGGAGTGGGAGGGCACCAACCTCGGCGTTACGCGTGCTGCCGCGGTCAGCGTGCGGTCGAAGGAGATCGTGCCCGAGTCGTCCACGCAGGACCGCACGGTGGTCAACCAGATTCACATCATCCGCCACGGTGAGACTCAGGGTTACTCCACCGAGTCCGGGCTCACGCCCATGGGCTCGTGGCAGTCGCACCGGCGCGGGTTCGACATCTCCAAGGGCGTCAAGCCCGGCGAGCAGGTGCGCATCGTGTGCGCCGACACCAACCGTGCCAAGCAGACCGCCGAGCAGATCCGTAAGGGACTCGTCGACGGCCTCATCATGTGGGGCCGCGAGGCCGACATCTCCGAGGTCACGCCGATGGCCGAGTTCCGCAACTTCCAGGTGCAAACGCCCGAGGGTCTCTGCGACGTCACGGCGGCGTTCCGGCAGTACCAGAAGGAGATGGAGAAGTACGAGCGCGTGGCGCTCGGCGAGCGCCCCCAGTGGCTGGTCGAGATCGACCGGTTCTGGCGCACCCAGCAGGGCGGGGGCGATCCCATCACCTTCTGGACCCAGATTCCCATGCTCAACTTCGAGCCACCCTCGGCCACGGTGCGTCGGTTCTGGGCCGGCTTCCAGAACGTGGCTGCATCGGCCCCCGGGGCCCGCATCATCTGCGCGACACATTCTGGGCCGATTCGCGTGTTTGCCATGTGGTCGCACGGATACGATCCGGGCGAGCCCTACAACACCGAGGAGGTGCTCGTGCGGCTACTCGAGGGTGGACACGCCGCGTTCGTCGCGTACCGCAACCGGGTGCAGGAGGTTCACGTGCCCGAGCTCAGCGAGCTCCCAGACTGGTGGCAGGGACTCAGTGGCCGGGCGCTCCCGACGTCGCTGCGAGACGAGGAGAACGCATGAGCTCCGACGACAGTGTGCTGGTGTGGTTCGAGTCGTACTGGCCCGGGCTGAAGAACGAGGTGGGCGGCAAGGCCTCGAGCCTGGGCGAGATGACCAACGCCGGGCTGCCGGTGCCCCCGGGGTTCGCGGTCACCACCCGGGCCTATCGGCTCGCGCACGATGCCGGTGACATCGACGCCGAGATTGCGCACCACCTGCGCGACCTCGACATGGGCGACACCACGATGGTGAGCCAGCGCTGCGGCGCGATTCGCGACGCCATTCGTGCCGTGGCCATTCCTGCCTCGGTTGAGGAACAGATCCGCCACGGCTACGCCGAACTGTGCCGCCGCAGCAATGCCGACGACGTGCCCGTTGCGGTGCGATCGTCGGCCACGAGTGAGGATTCGCCCGACGCCTCGTTCGCGGGTGAGCACGACACGTACCTGTGGGTGCGGGGCGGCGACGACGTTGTCGACGCGGTGCGCCGGTGCTGGGCGAGCCTGTTTACCGACCGAGCCACGTGCTACCGCGAGGAGATGGGCTACGAGCACCGCAGCGTCGAAATGTGCGTGGTGGTGCAGAAGATGGTGCACCCGAGGTCGGCCGGAGTGGCTTTCACCCTCGACCCGCGCAACGGCGACCGGTCGCAGATTGCGATTGACTCGTCGTGGGGCTTCGGTGAGGCGGTGGTCGCCGGCGAGGTCACGCCCGACAACTTTCTGATTGACAAGGTGATGTTCGACATCACCAAGCGGATCGTTTCGGCTAAGACACACGAGTACGTGCTCACGGATGACGATCGGGTCAGCAAGGTGCAAACCCCCGCCGACCGAGTCTCCACCCCCAGCCTCACCGATGCCGAAATCAAGGGCATCGCGCGGCTGGCCAAGACGGCTGAGCAGCACTACGGCTGCCCCCAGGACATTGAGTGGGCCGTCGACGCAGACCTGCCAGACGGTGACAATGTCATCCTCCTGCAGTCCAGGCCCGAGACGGTCTGGAGCAAGAAGGGCCCGACGACGGTGACGGCGCCGGGGCAGGCAAATGGAGATTTCATGTCGAGCATCGTGTCGACGCTGATGTCACCGCTGTACACCAAGGGCGACTAGGAATCCCTGGTCACCGACTCGCTGAACCGGTCGCCGCCCCCGCGGTCGACCGCCACTGGGAGACCCGACAGGGTCTGATGAAGGAGAGAACATGGCACAGGGATTCCCTCGTCCGTCGGAGATCGAGACTCCGGCCGGCGCCGAAGGCTGGCAGGAGCTGTACTCGTACTCGGGCACCTTCAGCCCCGAGCGCAAGGACTACGAAGACTCGATGTTCTGGTTCCAAGACGGCGTGCACTGGCCCAAGGCCCTGCTGCCGTGGGATGCCGGACTCATGGAGCTCGCGATTCTCGGGCTCTCGCAGTACAACACCCGGCACCTGCTGGTGCCGCCGGCTAACGGCATCGACTACCGCATCGTGAATGGGTACTGCTACCTCTCGCCGGTGCCTGCCCCCGAGGCCGACATCCCCATGCGCGCCGAGCACTTCATGCAGCGCGCGGGCCACTACTTCATGAACTGGAACGACCTCTACGACAACTGGCTGGTCAAGATTCGCGACCTGGTCAAGGAAATGGAGTCCCTCGAATTCGACTCGCTGCCCGACATCGAGGACCTCGAGGTTGTCACCTCGGGTAGCGGTACCGGATCAGGCGGCAAGATTCAGGCCAACTACCTGAAGTTGCTCAACTGCGCGAGCACCCTGTGGCAGTACCACTTCGAGTTCCTCAACCTGGGTTACGCCGCCTACCTCGACTTCTTCGGGTTCTGCAAGCAGGCCTTCCCCGGAATCTCCGACCTCGCGATTGCCAAGATGGTGGCGGGCGTCGAGGTCGACCTGTTCCGCCCCGACGAGGAGCTCAAGAGACTGGCGCGCATGGCGGTCGACACCGGCATCACCGACGCCTTCAAGG
Organism: Actinomycetota bacterium; assembly: GCA_009699025.1. The sequence goes on along the minus strand of WLOZ01000053.1, from coordinate 2,569 downwards.
TGGGCGATGTCGAGGGCACCTGCGCGGCGCTCCGGGCCACCGGGTCTGCGGGCGAGGCGTGGATCTCGAGCTTCCAGCAGTCGGCCGAGCCGTGGTTCAACTTCTCCACCGGTTCTGGCTTCTCGAGCCAGGACAAGATCTGGATCGAGAATGTCGAGATTCCCTTCGACTTCATCGGCAGCTACATCAAGAACCTCCAGGGCGGCACTGACATCTCGCGCCCGACCGAGGCCATCACTGCTGAGCGCGACCGCATCGTGAACGAGTACACGGCGCTGCTGGGCAGCGATGAAGACCGCGAGGCCTTCGCCGGCAAGCTCGGCCTCGCCCGCGTGGTGTTCCCGTACGTGGAGAACCACAACTTCTACGTCGAGCACTGGAGCCACTCGGTGATCTGGCGCAAGATGAAGTCGCTGGGTGCGGTGTTCGCCAAGGAGGGCTTCCTCGCCGAGGCTGAGGACATCTTCATGCTCAAGCGTCACGAGATCCCCGACGCGCTCTTCGACCTCTACCACTCGTGGGCGGCGCCGGCCCCGGCCCGCGGCCCCTCGTACTGGCCCCCGATCGTGGCCGAGCGCAAGCGCATTCTGGCTGCGCTCAACGCGTGGAAGCCGTCGCCGGCCCTGGGCACCCCGCCCGAGGTCGTCACCGAGCCCTTCACGATCATGCTGTGGGGCATCACCTCCGACTCGATCGCCAACTGGCTCGGCGGCGGCGAGTCCGAGGACGGCACGCTCAAGGGCATGATGGCCTCGGGCGGCGTTGCCGAGGGTCCTGCACGCGTGATCTTCGGCCCCGACCAGATTGGTGAGGTACAGGAGGGCGAAATTCTCGTCGCCCCGCTGACCGCCCCGAGCTGGGCGCCGATCTTCGGCAAGATTCTGGCCACGGTCACCGACACCGGCGGCATGATGAGCCACGCCGCCATCGTGTGTCGCGAGTACGGTCTACCCGCGGTGACCGGCACCGGCTTCGCAACCACGCTGATTAAGACGGGGATGCGCATCCGGGTCGACGGTTCGGCCGGAACGGTCACGATTCTCGACTAGCACCAGCGCTCCGCATGTCCCGGGTGGCGGGACACTCTGGTACGCCACCCGGGACATCGCTGGGGAGTTGCCCAGCGATACGTCACAATGAAGATCTGCAAACGACGCACCACATCACGATCACCTGCACCACGAACCGGCGGCTCACCCCTCGCACGAACCTCCTGAAGAAGGAAGAACGAGATGCTGACAGTCGAGCAGAACGAGGAACTCACCCAGATCGGCCCCGGCACGCCCATGGGCGAGTTGCTACGCCGCTATTGGTACCCCATCGCCTTTGAGCAGGACTTCGACACGCTGCCGTCGAAGACTGTGCGCCTGCTCAGCGAGAACTGGACGCTCTACAAGACCCCGAGCGGCAAGTACGGAATCATCTCTGAGAAGTGCGCGCACCGCAATGCCTCGCTGACCTACGGCGTAGTGCATGAAGACGGCATCCGCTGCGGGTACCACGGCTGGAAGTACGACTTCGATGGTCGGTGCGTTGAGCAGCCCGCCGAGGCCGACAACCAGAACTTCCGCGACCGCGTCACGATGAAGTCGGGCAAGGCGCAGGTCATGGGCGGTCTGGTGTGGGTTTATGTGGGCCCCGCCCCCGCGCCCGAACTGCCGCGCTTCGATGTGTTCGTGAAAGACGGCATCCGCGACGTGGGCTACACCACCATCCCGTGCAATTGGCTGCAGATCATGGAGAACTCCGTCGACCCGCACCACGTCGAGTGGCTGCACGGCTACTACTTCAACTTCCTGGGCGAGACCCACGGGTTCGAGGCGCCCAAGGCCTTCCAGAAGAAGCACATCAAGACCGGCTTTGACGAGATCGAGTGGGGCATCCTCAAGCGCCGGGTTCTCGAGGGACACTCCGAGGCCAACGACGACTGGGCCATCGGCCACCCACTGGTGTTCCCGTTCTACATGCGCGTGGGCGGCGCCTACATCGACCAGATGCAGATCCGCGTGCCCATCGACGAGACGCACACCTGGAAGCTCTTCTACTCCACGCACAACCCGGGCGAGCAGCTCACGGTCAACGAGCGTCCCGTGGTGTACGAGTACCTCTGGAAGGACGCCGACGGGCGCTTCATCACCGACTACGTCGAGGGCCAGGACGTCATGGCCTGGGTGTCGCAGGGCCCCATCACCGACCGCACCCAGGAGCACCTCGGGCGCAGCGACGCCGGCGTTGCGCTGCTGCGCAAGATGTTCAAGGAGAACATGCGCAAGGTGGCTGCGGGCGAGGATCCCCTCGGCACCGTGCGCGAGAAGCACGACATCATTAACCTGCCCTGCGAGAAGGACAAGTTCGGAGCCGAGCGCACGTTCGCGAAGGCGTGGATTGAGGGCGGTTCGATGCGCTACTCGCCCCAGGCTGACGAGCTCATCACGCTGCACCTGGAGTACTGGGACTCGGTCGCGAAGGCCGAGGCGGGTGCCTGAGGGTCACGAGCCGCAGGAGGTCACCCGGTCGCGGGTGGCGTCGGCGGCTGACTCCGCGCTGGCCGGTGGCATGCTGCCCGCCG
>WLOZ01000052.1 GCA_009699025.1 Actinomycetota bacterium | reverse complement strand
GAGAGCGCCAGCTACAGCGGCCGCAGCCACACCAAGCCAGGCGTTCTTGGAGTTGTAGGTGATGGCGAAGCCTGCTGCCGCCCCGACGAGCATCATGCCTTCGACCGACAGGTTCAACACGCCACTGCGCTCAGCAAACAACTCACCGAGCGCAGCGAGGATGAGGGGGGCGCCCAGAACGACCGCGGAGGTGAGGGCCACCGTGAGGAAATTCATGGTGCCACTGTTCGCGGCGAGGTGGACCGCTGCTGGGGTCTAGGGCGCCACGCCACACGAAGTCGGTACGAGGAGGCAGCTCCGGCGATGAGGACGAACAGGATGATCACGCATTGGATGATGACCGAGATGGAGTTCGACAATCCGTCTGTCTGAAGGGAGTAGCCACCCTGAATGAGTGCCGAGAAGAGCACCGCCACGACGGGAATCATCAGCAGGTACCGGCCGGCGAGGAAGGCGAGCAGGATGCCGGTGTATCCGTACCCGGACGCGATGTCCGGTTGCAGCCGACCAGTCACCGCGGTCAGCTGCAAGAAGCCGGCCATCCCCGCGATGCCTCCGCTTACGAGCATCACGGAGATGACCCTCGACTTCGCAGGTAGTTGGAGGTAGATGCCCGCTGAAGGATTGCCGCCGAGAATCTCGGTGCTGAACCCCCAGCGAGTTCGTGCGATGGCGTACCAGCCGACAGCGACGAATACCAGTGACAGTGCAACCCCCGTGGTGACGTCCGTGCCCCAGAGGAAGCCCATCATCCCCTGACTGGGAATCGGCTTGGAGTACGCGAATCCCTTGCCCGCGGGGTCCTGCCAGGGCCCGTAGACCAGGAGCGAGACGAATCGGAGCGCGATGTAGTTGAGGAAGAGGGTCGTGATGATCTCGTTGAGCCCGATCAGTGCCCGGGGGACCGCAGCGATCGTCGCCCACAAGCCGCCCGCCAGCACGGCAGCCACTGCGGCAAGTGGCATCAGGACCCAACCCGGCAGGCTCGGAAACGCGAAGTAGACCGCGGTCGCGCCGGTGGCGCCCAGCAGGAGTTGGCCCTCGGCGCCGATGTTCCACAACTGCATTCGCAGGGCGAAGGCGACTGCAAGTCCTGTGAGCATCAGTGGGGCTGCGCGCATCAGTGTTGCGGCGAGGCCCCGTCCGCTGCCGAGCGAAGCTTCGACCATGCTTCGGTAGGCCGCTCCCGGAGAGATTCCGGCAATCCACAGCACGACGGCGCCGACCGCCAGGGCGAGCATGATGGCCACGATCGGAATTGCGACTCTTCTGGCGGTCGACACTGAGCCTCGTCGCTCCCACCGCACGCTCAATGGCATCAGGGCGATTCGCCTTCCTGGGCGCCGGTCATGAGTTCGCCGAGAAGTGCTCGAGAGGCCTCTGCCACGGGCAGGTTGGCGACGAAGCGTCCCTCGACCATCACGTGGATGCGGTCGCAGACCTCCCGCAGCTCGTCAAGGTCCTCGCTGAGGACCAGCACTGCGCCCCCGCGCTCGGCCACCGCGACGATCCGCTCGCGAACGGCGGCGGCAGACACCACGTCGAGGCCACGGGTCGGCTGGCTGGCTACCACGACATCAGGCGTGCGACTCATCTCCCGTGCCGTGACGACTCGCTGCTGACCTCCGCCCGACAGCGCCCCCGCCTCGACGGTGGGACCGGCTGGAATCTGGTAGTCCTCGATGAGGGGAAGGGCTTCCCTGCGCAGGCGCGAAGGGAGGACCCACCAGGGGGAGATGCCCGGCTCGCGGTATCGACGCATCGCAAGGTTCGCAGCAATCGACATCGACCCCACCAGTCCCGTGCCCAGTCGATCCTCCGGGATGTAGGCGACCGTCGCCGCCGAGCTCACTCTGTTGCCTGCATCGAGGGAGCGGATTCCCGCCACGGCGTCTGCGAGCAACCGCTGCCCGTTGCCGCTGACTCCGGCCACCCCGACCACCTCGCCTGCGTGAAGGCTCAGGTCGATGTCATTGAGGCAGTTGCGACCGCCGGTGTTGATCATGGCTGCTCGCAGGGCTAGCAGCTCTGGCCCCAGCTCGCGGTGAGCGCGGGGAGGAACCGGCCGATCGGCGGCGTCGCCCACCATCAGCCGGGCAAGCTCCTTGGGCCCGAGGCCGCGTGCGGGGACATCGGCCACTACTCTGCCGCCCCGCAGCACGGTGAGGTGATCTGCCGAGTCCACCACTTCGTTGAGTCGGTGGCTGACGAAGACCACTGCCTTGCCCTGTTCGGCGAGAGTTCTCAGTGCGGCGAACAGTTGTTGGGCCTGCTGTGGGGTCAGCACGGCCGTCGGCTCGTCCAGGATGAGCACATCCATGCCACGGAAGATCAGCTTGAGAATCTCTGTCTGCTGCTGCTGTCCCACCACGAGGTCGCGAACCCTCGCCCGTGGCGAGAGATGGAAGTTGAGTGACTCGGCGAGCTCCATGACGCGCTGCTCGGCCTTGCGATCTGCGCGGGTCTTGGTCCCGAGGACCACGTTCTCGGTGACGGTGAAGGGCGGGACTAGCCGAAAGTCCTGATGCACAACGCCGATGCCGGCGTTCAGCGCATCCTTCGGGCTGCGGAGGTGGACTTCGCGGCCATGCACCTCGATGCGGCCGGCATCAGGTCGGTACTGGCCACACAGCATGGAGATGAGCGTCGACTTGCCTGCGCCGTTCTCCCCGAGAAGGGCATGGATGCGCCCGTGTTGAATCGTGATGTCGACCTCGCTGACGGCGTTCACACCGCCGAATGACTTGGTCATGCCGCTAGCCCAGAGAGCAGGGCTCTCTGGGCTAGCGGCATTCGAACCGGTCGGTTCTAGGGGGTGCAGGGTGACTCCTTAGGACGGGATGGTGCCTTCGACGCCTTCCACCAGGAAGTCCATGTGGTCAAAGATCTCAACGCCTGTCCACTTCTGTCCGGCCTTGAGGACCTCCTTGCCAGTGTTGTCCTTGATCGGTCCCGTGAAGGGAACGATGGACTCATCCGTCAGCCCAGCGATCGCAGCCTCGGCCGCGGTCCTTGCCTCTGGGGTGGCCTTCGCGTTGATCGGGCCGAGGCCGGTGCCGCCATTCTGCAGCGTTCCGACGTAGACCGTGCTCTTCCAGGTGCCGTCGATGGTGGCCTTCATCGCGGCAACCGCGAAGTCGTTCCAGTTGTTGACCGCGCCAGAGAGGTAGGCGTCGGGGGCGAAGGCGCTGGTGTCCGACTCCGACCCGATGCCCCACACGCCTGCCTTCTCGGCACCGAGCAGCGTGCCGGCAGAGTCCTCGTACTGGGCAATGACGTCAGCGCCCGCGGCCGCGAGGGCCTCGGCTGCCTGGGTTGACTTGGGCGGGTCGTACCACGTGCCGGTGAAGACCGCCTTGGTGATGATGCTCTTGTCGACCGACTGCGCGCCGAGGGCAAAGGCGTTGATCGACGCAATCACGGTCGAGATCGGGTTTGCTGCGACGAATCCGATGGTCTTGGACTTGGTCTCCTTGGCCGCCAGCACTCCCAGCGCGTAGCGATCGATCCAGTTGTCCGAGAAGGCGACCGTCACATTGGCCGGTGCTGCCGTGTCCTGGATCCACGGACCGATCACGACGAAGTTCACGTCCGAGTGCTTGGTGGCCTCTTCGAGCACGAATGGCTGATAGCCGAAGGCCGTTGCGAAGATGAGCTTGTTGCCCTTGCTGATCAGGTCCTCCATGACGCCCGCGGCCTCCGCGGACTCTGGGATGGGCTCCACCGTGGCAGTGGTCGCGCCTGCTGCCTCAAGCGCTTGACGCGCGTTGTCCCAGGCCAAGGTCCAACTCGAGCCCTTCAGCGGCGAGACGTACACGAAGCCAACCTGCAGCCCAGCGGCGGCGGGTGACGACTCGGCGGGTGATGACTCAGCCGGCGATGATGCGGCTGGACTGCTGGACGCCGAGGAGGAGGTTGCCGCCCCTCCGCCGGATCCGCAGGCTGCGAGCGCCAATGTGGCGACTGCAGCAAGTGTGGCGATTCGCTTCATGTCAGACCTTCCGTGGACGAGGTGGGCGAGGTGGGCGATCAGCCGACTGTTGCCTAAGTTTCAACAGGCGTCAAGCACTTGCGATAAAATTGAAATGAAAACGAGATGTCTCACGAGATCATGTCTGGGTGAGCCGGCCGTAGATGTTCGGGCGGCGCCAGGCCATGTGCCCGGGAATCGTGCGGTAGGGGGCCGGCACGATGAGCTCTTCTTCGGTGCTGCGCAGCCAACGCAGTCTGTCGAGGTCCAGCTCTGCGGTCAGGATGCCGGGCTCGTGGCTTTCGGCGAGGACTCTTTCCGGTCCGGCGATCATGGCGATGCCTGCCGTCAGGCCCGAGCCGTGCTGGGGAAGATCGAGCGCGGCGGGCGCGAAGTGTTGCGCAACGGCGCGGTCCATGAGGTTGACCGTGGTGGCCGTGTACATGTGGTTCTCGATCGCCCTCGCACGGACCAGCGTTCTCCAGTTGTCGGTGTACCCCAGCTCGTCGATCAGCAGCCCACTCGGAATGAGCAGGACCTCGGCCCCCTTGAGGGCGTAGATCCGGGCGATCTCCGGAAGGTGAACCTCACTGCAGATCGAGATGGCGAGTTTGCCCCACGGCATGTCGAACACCGGGAACTCCTCGGCCTCGACGTACTCGAAGTTCCACTGGGGGCCTGACCGGTAGATGTAGGGCCCCTGGGGATGTGTGCGCAGGTAGGCGCCCACGGTCTCACCGTCGGAACCCACGATGACGGAGGCGATGTTGTAGTGGCCCGGAGCATCGGCGCGCTCGATCGATGTCCCGTAGACGACAGAAACCCCGTGGGCCCGGGCCATGTCCGAGATGGGCTCATGCACCTCATAGCGATTGCTCTCGGTGAATGGGCCAGGGAAGTTCTCCGCGAACATCAGGAGGTCGACCCCGAGGGCGCTCGCCATCTGTATGTGGTCGAGCGCGCGCGGGAGATTGCGGTGCTCCTCGTCGCCGAAGTTCGTCTCCGCCGACACCACGCCGAGCCTGATCCTCATCAAGCCACTCCTCTCGTCGTTGAGAACGGAGGCTACGCTCATTGAGTCTGCTGTGTCAGCAGTACCAGTATAATTATTTCATTCATCTTGCAATTGCTCTCAGTGATGGAATACGTTTCGATCAGTCGGCAATCGGAAGGTGGGCGCGCGAATGAGGCAGGGCGTGGTGCGGGTGATCACCCCCAACGAGTGGGCCCCCCCACTAGAGATCGTCACCGGTGGAGAGTGTCGTCCGATCATCTGGCCGGGGATGGGGGCCCGTGAGAGGTCACTGCACCACTTCACGCTTCCGCGAGGCGCCGGCATCCTTCCGTTGCAGCATCCGGGAGAGGCGGTCTACTACGTGATCAGCGGCGAGGTCGAGGTCACCGAGGTCTCTGAAGGATCCGCGCCGACGCTGGTCCCGCCCGGAGGCATGTTCCATGTGGAGCCCGGCACCGCCTATGTGTTCTCCTCGGTCGCCGACGTGTCGGTGGTCATCGGGGGCCCCTGCCCGGTCGACGAGACGATGTACGCCAGCCTCAGCGTCACGGCGCATGGCGGCCGGTAATGGCGATCAAGTACTTCCACCGCGACCGGCCAGGGCTGATGGTGCCGATCATCTCGCGAGACGCCCGCCTGGTCGTGTGGTTGGGCGAGGGCGCGCGCACGGCCAACATGAACTATGTCGTCATGGAGCCGGGCGAGGAGAATGTTCCTCACATCCATCCGGAGTCTGAGGACACCATCATGATCCTCGAGGGAGTGGGGACCATCAAGGACCATGACAACGACGTCGTGCTGGAGTTCTCGGCCGGGGATGTGATCCATGTTCCCATCGGCGTTCGGCATGCGGTGCGGGCTGATCGAGGAAGCACCGTGATCAGCGCGGGAGGGCCCTGCCCGGCCGACACCACCATGCTGCGCCTCGCCGGTGTTGATGTTGAGGAGATCTTGACGAGGCTGGACTCGAAGTGACCCTCGCCGACTTCAGCGACGCGGGAGATTCCGAGCCGGTCAGCGCGGGTCGGCATACCCTCGCGCCGATCATCAGAGCAGTCCGCTCATGAAGCCCCAGGCATTCGACTACCTTGCCCCGACGAGCCTCGACGAGGCTGTCGGCGCACTCACCGAGTTCGGCGACGAGTCCAAGGTCCTCGCAGGCGGACAGAGCCTGCTCCCGATGATGAACTTTCGGCTTGCCCGGCCCACTGCCCTGATTGACATCGGTCGCATTCCCGGGCTCAGGGGGGTGGAGATCGGACCTGATCACGTCACCATCGGCACCCTCACCACGCACCGCGACATGGAGTCAAGCGCCCTGCCTGGACCGCTTGGCAGCCTCGTTCGCAAGGCCGCCCGCCTCGTGGGGCACTACCCCATCCGAGTGCGCGGAACCTTTGGCGGCAGCATCGCCCATAGTGACCCTGCGAGCGAGTGGTGCCAACTGGTCGCCCTCCTCGATGCCACGATGATCGTGTTCGGACCGGGTGGCACTCGAGAGATCCCTGCCCAGGACTTCTTCGTCACGATGTTCACCACCACCCTGGAGTACAACGAGGTGCTCACCGGAGTTCGCGTGCCTCTGCTCGGTGACGACACTCGTGCCAACGTGGTCGAGTTTGCCCGGCGGGCTGGAGACTTCGCCATCGTCGCGATCATGTCGTCGATCGCGGTTCGTGAGGGTGTCGTCACCGACGCACGTCTGTGTGCCGGCGGAGTCGCCGATCGAACCGTGCGACTGACCAACGCCGAGGCCCTTCTGGTCGGAGGCCCGGCAACGGCCGAGGCTTTCGCCACGGCGGCGGACGTCGCTGCTGAGGAGGTCAACCCGATGTCAGACCTTCACGGTGATGGTGACTTTCGGCGAGACCTCGTCCGAGCGCTCACGCGGCGCTCGCTCGTGGGCGACACTCCGTGAGCATCCCGACGTGGGTCGGGCGGCGGCTGCCGAGACTCGATGACCCGGCGATTCTGCGAGGCGAGGGGCGCTTCGTGGCTGACTGCGCCGTTGACGCCCAGTGGCACGCGGTCTTCGTTCGCAGCAGCGTGGCTGCCGGTGCGGTTCGCGGGATCCGTGGGCCCGTTGGTGCGCACCTCTTCACGGCGTCTGACCTCACCGCTGCGCCCATCACGCCGGTACTCAATCGTCCTGACTACGTGCCGGTCGGAATGCCGATCCTTGCAGCAGGAGTGGTGCGGTTCATCGGCGAGCCGGTGGCAGTGGTCTTGGGCAGAACTCCAGCTGAGGCGGAGGATCTCGCCGAGATGGTTGAGGTCGACGTCGATCCGGTTGACCCCGTCCTCTCTGCCGATCTCGCCATCCGCCCCGGTGCGCGCCCGGTGCACGACCTTCCCTTTCCAGGTGACCCGAACACCGTTGTCGACGGTCGGATCCGAACGACCGACTTCGAGGACGCGTGGGCAGAGTGCGACCACCACACGACCATCGAGGTCATGAGCCATCGGCAGTCGGCGGTGCCGTTGGAGACACGCGGATCTGTGGCGGCCTTCGATCGCCGAACCGGTCGCACGACCCTCACCACCTCGACGCAGATGCCTCACGTGGTGCGCACCGGCATCTGCGACTCGCTCGGAATCCCCGCAAGCTCTCTGCGCGTTATCGCACCCGATGTCGGCGGTGCCTTCGGCGGCAAGATGACTCTTGCTCGCGAGGATGTCGCGCTCGTGCACATCGCGCGGACGCTGCGCACGTCGGTCGCCTGGATTGAGACGCGGTCGGAGAACTTCCTGTCGGCCTGGCACAGCCGCGAGCAGGTCTACCGGGTGGCCGGGGGGTTCAAGGAGGGCCGTCTCGTGGCCCTGCAAGCTGACATCGTCGCTGACGTGGGCGCCTACTCCTGCTACCCGGTGACGTTTGGGGTCGAGCCGCTCATGGCAATGGCCGAGCTTCCTGGGCCCTACGCCATCGAGCACTACTCGGTGCGGGCGCGCGCGGTGCTGTCGAACAAATGTCCCATCGCGCCCTACCGTGGCGTCTCTCGCCCGGTTCAGACGCTGGCCATGGAACGGCTCATGGACACGGCAGCGCGTGAACTCGGGCTTGACCCCTGGGAGTTGCGTCGCCGGAGTCTGGTGAGCGCTTTTCCGCACACCTCGCCGTCGGGGCTGGTCTACGACGAGGGCTCCTACGCCGCGTCGCTCGCCTGGGCCGAGGAGCTCGCCCAGCGCGAGAGTCTCGCCCAGCGCAAGGCCGATGCTCTCGGTCGGGGGCGCCTGCTGGGCCAGGGCCTGTCGGTCTTCAGCGAGCGCACGGGCTACGGCACCCCTGCCTTCGCGGCTCGTGGGATGGCCATCACCCCCGGGTATGAGCGCGTCGAGATGGACATGGACCCCTCAGGCGATGTCACCGCGCGCATTGGAGCGAGTCCGCACGGCCAGGGGTTGCACACGTCGCTGGCGCAACTCATCGCAGACCACCTCGGCATCGAGCCACATCGGATTCGAGTCATCTCGGGAGACACCGATTCGACACCCTTCGGATGGGGCAGCTTCGCCAGCCGGTCGATGGTGATCTGTGGTGGGGCGACGGCCAATGCCAGTGAGGCCCTTGCCGAGCAGATCAAGCAGGTCGCGGGCTCGATGCTGGAGTGCTCGCCGCGTGACCTCGTGCTGCGCGGGGGTTACGCCTACGTGGTCGGCTCTGATGTTGGCGTGGCGCTCGACGAGGTGGCGCGCACTGCCTATCTGGCGTCGCACCGCAACCCTGGTCGGGGGCCGGGGCTCTACGGGGAGGGCGTCTACGACCCGGGAGGCACCTTCTCCAATGCCTGCCATGTGGTCGAGGTCGAGGTTGATCCGGAGACGGGGTCGGCCGAGATCGTGCGCTACGTCGTGGTGGAGGATGCGGGCGTCCTCGTGAATCCCGCGATCGTCGACGGACAGATTCACGGCGGGGTGGCGCAGGGCATCGCCAATGCGCTGCTCGAGGAACTCGTCTACGACGAGCATGGCAACCTGCTCACCACCTCATTCCTCGACTACCTGCCACCCACCGCGTGCGAGGTTCCGTTCATCGAGTTGCACCATCT
>WLOZ01000051.1 GCA_009699025.1 Actinomycetota bacterium | reverse complement strand
GTGGCGTGACCACGGTGTTCGATTGCGGTGGTCGCACCGATGTGATGCTCGCCGTACGGGAGGCGCTGTCTGGTGAAGGCGCTCAGGGCCCGAAAACGCTGGTCAGCGGCGCGCCCATCACCACGAGCGAGGGGCACTGCCATTGGCTCGGTGGTGGTGCCGACACTGAGGACGATGTTCTGGCGATGGCCCGCGCACTCGCCGCCGCTGGCGTCGACATGGTCAAGATCATGCTCACGGGAGGCAACGTCACCCACGGCAGTAACCCTCGAATGCTGCAGTATCCACTCGATCTCCTCAAGGCACTCAGCCGGGTGTGTCGAGAACTTGGCCTACCGCTGGTGGTGCACGCTCACACCGAGGAAGCCGTTCTGATGGCGGCGTCGGCGGGGGCCCAGGTAGTGGTGCACGCCACCTGCCAGAACGGTGATGGCGAGATTTCCCTGGCGGAGCCGACGGTTGCAGCACTCCTCGACAGTGGAATTGTGGTGGATGCCACCGTTACCGTCGGCGCACTGACCGAATTCCCTGGCGCAACCCCTCGCGCCGCTTATCGCCACGAGCAGCGCCGGGCAATGCTCCCCGTGTTCGCGCGGCTTGCCGTGGCCGGTGTGCCGCTCTTGGCGGGCACCGATGCCGGAGTACCTGGCGTGCAGCCGGGCCGTGTCGGCGACGCCGTGATCGCCCTCCATCGAGAGGTCGGAATAGACCTCTCCGCTGCCCTGCTCGCCGCAACGCGCACGCCCGCAGAGGCGTTGGGTCGTGGGGGTCAGGTGGGTTCGCTCGCAGGTGGCATGCAGGCCGATCTGCTCCTGGTCAACGGTGATGTGCGCACCGATGTCGAATCGATACGCCGGGTGCATTCGGTCTGGCGCGGCGGGCGCATGGTGGTGTCTGCGGGTGCGCTGCTCGCCGTTCCCGAGGCGCGAATGTGATCCGCTACGTGGTGGTGCTGCGCAGGCGAGCAGACCTCACTCGTGAGCAGTTTCTGCACGTGTGGTTGACCGAGCACCTGCCCATGGCGCGTGCCCTCCCCGGAGTGCGTGCCGTGGCCTTCCATGCGGCGGCGCGCCCCGACAGCGACTATGACGGAATGGGCACCCTCGATTTCGACGACATCGAGTCTCTCGAGGCGAGCCTGGCCGGAAACGATGCGCTGGCCCTGCGTGCGCACACCGCCACCTTCGCCGACTCGGAGGGCTCAGTGCGCATCGTGGTCGAGCTCTAGGTCACCGATACGTCGTCGTAGCGGGGATACAAATCACCGTGCACGGGGCGGAAGCCCGACACGCGCCGGCTCCAGGCCCATACGTCGTGGGGTGTCACCAGCGGAAGGTAGGGGAGCTCGGCGGCGAATACCCGCTGAACGTCGAGAGCGGCGGCGGTGAGGTCGTCGTCGGAGCAGCCCCGCAGAAATCGATCAAAGGCCTGATCGAGCGCGGGTACGCTCGCGTACTCCCAGTTGGGGAAAGGTGCTGTGCCACTCGAACTGAACCCGATGAGAGCGTCCATCGGATCGGGCCACAGCCACTTCGACAGGGCTGCTCCGGTGCCGTGCTGAACTGCTGAGTAGAAGTCGGCGAACGGGGTAGCGAAGCGTGGCAGGAGCTCGATGCCAACGGATCGAAGGTCTGCTTCCACGCACGCAAACACGGCTCGAAATGACTCGTCGTCCTGCACCACACACTCGACTGAGAAGCGTGTTCCTGCGCGCTCCAGCACACCGTCGAGACCGCGGTGCCACCCGAGCGAGGTGAGGGTGTGCGCTGCCGCAGCGGGATCACACACCCCCGCGAGATCGGCGGTGGGCTCGTAGAAGTCGTGCCCCGCGGGTAGCGGGCCCCAACTCGGCGTGGCCAATCCATCGAAGGCATCGGTGACAATCTGCCGCCGGTCGATAGCCAGCCCGATGGCTCGGCGCGTGCGCACATCGTCGAAGCCCAGGTCGCTCCGCCTCCAGTCGAGGGTGAGGTAGAGGCTCGATGGCTGGGGCTGCACAGCCATATCGAAGCGTGGGTCGTCCTTCAGTCGCTGGACAGCCGCGGTGTCGAGCGCGTGTGCGCAGAGCGCCTCGCCATGGATGAGTGCCGAGATTCTGTCGTTCGACTGCGGCAGAGCGTGCCATCGGGCTTCGGCTACTCGGGTACTCGAGCCTGGGTACCAGTCGACGCGATCGGCAACCACCTCACTGGGCGACCATGACCTCAGGCGGAAGGGGCCGGTTCCGTCGGCAACCTCGACGCCGAAGGCATCGCCGCGTGTGCGTCGGGTGTCCTCACAGTGAATTGCCGTGTGTGTGCCCCACAGCAGTGAAAACAGGCGGGGATACGGATGGTGCAGGTGAAAGCGCAGTGTGTTCGAGTCGGTGGCGACCACCCGCTCGACAGGGTCCCAGTACCAGAGCTGGCGTCCGCCGGGAAGCACGTGCATCTCCCAGCGCAGCGCGTCGAGAGATGAGACAACCGCCTCTGCAGTGCACGCCGCCCCTGAATGGAAACGAAGATCGTCGCGCAGACGCAACTCCCAGATCAGCCCGGAAGGATCCACGGTCCACGACTGCGCCATTCCAGCACGCGGCGAGCCATCGTCTCCCCGCGTGAGCAGCGTCTCGTACACGGCAACCGCCGGTGGATCGACGTGGGCTGCGTGGGGGTCGAGCGGTGAAAAGCTGTACTCGAAGGCTTCAACGTACGGGCCGGGGCCCGTTGTCATGGCGCACGAAACACATGAACGACGCCGGCCTCGAGAGCGTCATGCCGCAGTGGCGCGAGTGCAACGAAGTCTGGGTCGGTCACGAAATTGTGGAGAGCTTGGGTGCTGGGGTAATGGGTGATGGCCACGCGATCCCAATGCTCCTCGCCGATGAGGGTTCCGAGACTCTCGCCGGCGTACGACGGCAGCCCTCCATAGCGGGCAAGAATCGGCCCCACCGCATCGAGGTAGCGCTGATGGGCCGCCTCTTTACCGGGTTGCAGGCGCACGAAATTCACCACAATGATCGCTCCGTCGCCCGCGCGGATGAGGAGCGCGGCGAGGGGGTCGCTCTCCACGTTCAATCCGGTCATGACGCTCCCCGGGGGTTGGCGTGCACCTGCAGCGACCGAAGCGCGCGCAAGGTCACGTCGTTGAATCGCTCGGAGGAGACCACGTCGTAGGAGGGGAATCGCTCGAGAAATGCACGCAGGGCGATGGGAGCCTCGAGGCGTGCGAGAGGAGCCCCTAGACAGTGATGAATTCCCTCACCGAACCCAAGGTTTCGCTGAACCGGACGCGAAAGGCGCAACTCGTCAGGCTCGTCCCACACTCTCGGATCACGATTGGCAGCGCCGAGCACGAGCAGCACCCGGGAGCCGGTGGGAATGGTGGTGCCGTGCAGTGTGAGAGGGGTCATCGTCACACGCATGAGCGTCTGCACAGGCGACTCCCAGCGCAGGAACTCCTCGATGGCCTCCGGCATCGCCTCAGGAGTGGCCTCGAGCCAATCGCGCTCGCCTGGATGGGTTGCGAGCGCGAGAAGCGCGTTGCCGATGAGTGTTCCGGTGGTGGCGTTGCCCGCCTCAAAGATGAGGTTGCACATCCCGACCTGCTCGTCGAGGGGTACCGGCACTCCGTGTACCTCGGACACAGCGAGGACCGACAGGATGTCATCGCCCGGGTGAGCGCGACGCTCGTCGATAGCGTTGGCCCAGTAGGTGCGCAGATTGCGGGCCCCCGTGATGGCCTCCGGCGTCGAACCCTGCACGCCAGGCACCGTCTCGAGCATGGCGTCGGCCCAGCTCTTCAGCATTCGAGCGTCGTGCGGCGGAACTCCAAGAAGGTGGCAGATGATGGTGACAGGAACTAGCTTCGCAAACTCGCTGATGGCGTCGAACGTGTCGCCCGAGATGGCATCGAGCAACTCGTTCACACTCCGCTCGACCATCGGTTCCAGGCTAGCCATGGCGCGATGGGTGAATGGTTTGCGCACCAGCGCGCGCAGCAGGGCGTGACGAGGTGGGTCCATGGTGAGGGGCGAGGGGCCGGCGAGCTCGAGCAGATCGTCAATGCGAACGCCCTGAGCGCTCGAGAGCCGCTCCCAATCCTGCACTAACCCCTTCACATCATCGAAGCGCGAAATGGCCCACACGTCGCGTTCGGCGTTGTGAAACACAGGTGCCTCGGCCAGCAGCCTCTGATAGGTGGGGTAGGGGTCGGTAATGCTCTCTGAGCTGAAGGGATCGAAGTTGATGGCGGCGACGGACTTCTCAGGCATGCGGTCGTCCTTTCGAGAGATGTTCGGATAAGAGTAGGAACAAGCGCTTGTTTAAGTCAATGCCCGCGCGTACACCGAGAGTTGGCCTGATGCGAGGTTCCGGGGTAACCCGCTTTAGCGCCCCATTGCTCGGCGCTAGAGTCAGGGATTGTGGCCGCCAATCGTCCCGCGCGGGGAACGCGCGTCAGCGTGACGCTCGTCGATGTTGCTCGCGAGGCGGGTGTCGATCAGTCAACTGTCTCGCGAGTGTTGCGCGACGACCATCGGGCGAAGGCCACTGACGAAACACGAGCACGAATCCGAGAGGTCGCGGCGCGTCTGGGCTATGTGCCTAACGCGACGGCGCGCAGTCTGGCAATGCGCCGAACCTCCACCATCGCACTTCTGATTCCGCAAGTCTCGGGGTTCATCTACGCCGACATCATCAAAGGTGCTGGCGATGAGGCGCGGCGCCTCGGCTACGTGTTGGTCGTCGCTGACGGGTCTGAAATGGGACGCGCGAATGACGCCATCAGAACCCTGGTCTTGGAGGGCCGGGTCGATGGTCTGCTCCTCGCCAGCGGAACCCTGACCGACCAGGTCACCGATGATCTCGCGAGTGTCTTCGGCAACATCGTGGTTCTCAACCGACAAATCGCGAGCAAGATTCCTCGCATCATTGAGGACGACGAAAAGGGCATGTACCTCGGCACCTGTGAACTCATCTCCGCAGGCCATCGACGGATCGGATGCCTTGCCGGACCCAAGGATGTCGACACCTCCCGACGAAGGGTGGCGGGCTATCGCAAGGCACTTCGTGAGGCCGGAATTTCCGCGTCGTCCGAACTTGTCGTTCACACCAGCTTTGACGAGGCCGGGGGACACGAGGGCATGTTCCGGCTCCTCGATGTGTCGAGGCCGCCCACAGCGGTGGCAGCCGCGAGTCTTGCCGGGGCGGTGGGTGCCATGGCGGCCGCTCGAGAGCGAGGGGTCGTGATTCCTGATGATCTCTCGATAGTGGCTTTTCACGATTCACCGCTCGCTGACTACCTTGCGCCAGCGCTCACCACCATTGCAATGCCACTGCGCGAACTCGGCCGGCAAGCGGTTCAGATGCTGCATCGGCAGATCATCGGCGAGCCGGGGCCCAAGGCGGTTACGGTGCGCGAGCCCGAGCCGTTGGTCATTCGCAGGCAGTCGGTTGCGACCCTTCATTCTGCGGCTGGATGATCTCGAACAAGCGGATGTTCCAACGGTTTTGCCGCTAGTCTCTGCCCATGGTCGATGCCTACTTGATGTCACTGGCAGTACGGTCGGGTGGCTCACTCGCGCTGCATGCCAATGACGTGCAGGGGGTCGTGTCGGTTCGTCAGTGGCAGCATTCTGATCCGAACCCTCGTGGGCCAGGCGTGCTTGTGAGCGACTGCGAGTGGGGACAAACCGAAGTCCAGGTCGGCGTGGCCCCGACACAGGTGGGCTCCTGGCTTCAGGTCGATGACCTTCTTGCCGGCGGGACACCGTTCACCTTCTCAGCGTGGCTGAGACCTACCGACCTCTCAGCGGACTCGGTGATCTGCAGCTGGCTGACCCCCGTGGGTGCGGTGGCTTTGGTCGCGGTGGGAGGCGAACTGACCCTGCGACGGTGGCATGACGATCGCGTCGATGATCTGTCGACCGGGCAGAGGCTGCGTGAGCGTGCCTGGCACTTCGTGGGTGCTGTGGTCGACGCATCAGAAGAGCGGGTCACCGTCTTCTCAGCCCCCTGGGGGCGAACGGGCGGACCCTTCGTGCGCGAGTTTGTCGGGCACCACGTCGGACCGCGTGATGACAATGGTGGCTTGATGGTGGGGCGTGCCGCCGGCGTAGCTACCGGTGCCTTCGACGGAAATGTCGCCGGGGTGAGAGTTCACCTGCGGTCTCTCGACATCGTCGAATTGATGGATCTCATGAATGGGCTGGGGGATCACGCCGACCACGAGTGGCATTTCGACGACCGATCCGACCCTGACTCTGCGCCACCGGTGGCCGAAGGCACTCCGGCGCTGACTCTCTCCGGCGCCCCTGCGTGGAGCACTCTTATTCCGCCACCGGTCGAGTCAACAGGTCGACCCCTGGTTCTCGGAGGCTCGATCCATCTTCATCGTGACGATGTTGATGATTGTGACTGGCCTCTGGCTGCCACCATTGAGGTCCCGGTTGACGCGCCGTCAGGCTTCTACAGCCTGCGAATCACCACGGCCGATCAGGAGCGCGACCTACCATTTCTGGTGATGGGGTCGGCTCGGGTAACCCTGCTTGTTCCGACTCTCACCTGGCAGGCCTACGGCAACCTGGGACGCGCGCCAGAGCAGTGGCCGGGACGCTCGCACTACTCCTTGCACTCCGATGGCTCGCCCGTGCTCATCACCACCAGCCGACGTCCGTGCGATACCTTTTCGCCGCACGCTCGGCTGCAGGTTGACAGTGGAGACGGCTTCGCCGACGGCGCTGTCGTGACCCATCTGATGATGGCCGACCTCTACGCCTGGCACTGGCTCGTGTCGGAAGGTGTGCGCCCCGCGGTTCTCGATGATCGAGAGTTGCATCACGCTGGTGCTGACGTTCTGTCGGGCGTCGACGTTCTGGTGCTCTCGGCCCATCCCGAGTATTGGACCACCCAGATGCTCGACGCTCTCCAAGGCCACCTTGGCCGCGGGGGTCACGTGATTTATCTCGGGGGCAATGGCCTGTATTGGGTCACGTCATTGCATCCGACCAAGCCGCATCTCATGGAGGTGCGTCGATGGGGTGGATCGCAGGTGTCGTCAGTTGATCAGGTCGATCGGACGCACCAGTATGAGTCGGTCGCGGGGGGCCTGTGGGCCGAGGCCGGACGCCCGCCGAATGAATCGGTCAGTGTCGCGTTCACGGGATTCGGGGCGGGAGACTCTCTGGAGTACGAGCGAACGGAGGCGAGCTACACACCGGAGTGGTCGTGGATGTTCGATGGAGTTGAGGGCCGGCGGTTCGGAACCGAAGGAATCAACACCGGAGCGGGCAATGAATTTGACCGTGTCGACACCGACTTACCATCGCCTGGTCGACTCACCATCGTGGCCACCGCGCATCCGCAAACAACCGACCACTTTGGCGTCCTTGAATACGGCCGATCGCGAGCGCCTCACCCTCTGGTCTCCGCCCACATGGTGATGGCCGAGACCGACGCCGGAGGCTTGGTGTTCTCCACGAGCGCTGTCACGGCGAGCGGCTGCCTCGTGGTGGAAGGCCCCGATGCGCCGCTGAGGCGTGTCGTGTCGAATGTGTTGCGCCGCATGCTCGACAATCCTCGGTAATCCTCCACAATCCCCGATACTGGGGACCGTGATGGGAAACCCTGGGGCATGTCCTGCCTGCGAGGCGGCCGACCTCGAGCGCCGCGGCGGCAAGGATATGTGCCCGCGCTGCCACTACATCCAGCCGTGCTGCGACGGAGGAGAGTGCTCGGTCTGAAGTGACGAGCGGCTAGGTGGTGTCCGAAATCGGATTGTGGGGTCGCCCGATGGTCGCCTAGGGTCGAAGCGTGCCTCCAGCGACTCCGTTGTCCCCAGCCTCTGACTCAGCGCGTGAACGAGTTCTCGTCGCAGTGCGAGCGATGGACGAGGCCGGTGGCCCGGTTCCCAGCTCCGAGTTAGCCGCCCTGGCCCAGTGCAGCGAAAGGCAACTGAGCCGTTCCTTCCGCGATGTTCTGGGCATCTCGCCGCGAGAGTACGGCGAGGCGCTGCGCACGGGACGTGCCCGCGACCTGCTGCGGGCGCTCGATTCGGTCACTAGCGCTGCGTTCGAAGCAGGCTATGGGTCGAGCCGCGGGTTTTATGAAGAGGCCGGCCAACGGCTGGGCATGAAGCCTCGCACTTACGCGTCGGGAGCGCCCGGGATCACTCTTACGTGGTCGGCTGCCCCCGTTCGCATCGGCGACCACGACCGATGGTTACTCGCGGTCGCGTCACTCGACGGGCTGTGTGCGGTGCGAATCGGCTCTGATGTCGAAGCCCTCGTCGCTGAGGTCGCTCGCGAGTTTCCTGCTGCAGCGCTCGAGCGGTCCGACGACTCGCTCGCCGACGTGATGGCGGGGCTCGTGCAACTCGCCCGTGGCGAGCAGTCGAGCGCGTCCCTTCCGCTCGATGTACAGGGCACCGCCTTTCAGGCCCGGGTGTGGCACGCCCTGGTGCAGATTCCCCGGGGCGAGACCCGCTCGTACTCCCAGGTGGCTGAGTCGATGGGGCGTCCCACCGCGGTTCGCGCCGTCGCTCGTGCCTGTGCCACCAACCCCGTCGCGCTCGTGGTGCCGTGCCACCGGGTGGTGCGCAGCGACGGATCGCTGAGCGGCTACCGATGGGGCCTGGAGATCAAGGGCACACTGCTGGCGGCCGAGGGGCGCGCCGCCACGACACCCGAGACAATGGTGGGGTGACTTCCCCCGCGGCCGCCCCCGTCGCCGAAACGGACGTCCTTGTGGTGGGCGCTGGCCCGGCAGGTTCGGCTGCGGCCGCTTGGGCGGCGCGTCAGGGTCGCGACGTGCTGCTGGTCGACGCCGAGACCTTTCCTCGCGACAAGCCGTGTGGCGATGGCCTCACGCCTCGAGCCATCGCTGAACTCGACTCGCTGGGGCTGTCTCCGTGGCTCGCCGGCCGAGCCGTTAACAGGGGGCTGCGCGCCCACGGCTTCGGCCAGACCCTCGAACTCCCCTGGCCGGGTGGCTCACTTCCCAGCCGTGGTGGCGCTGCCCCGCGGCTCGAGCTCGACGCCGCCATCCGTCAGGTTGCCCTCGACGCCGGAGTCACCGCGATGGAGGGCGCTCGGGCGATTGATGTGGTGCGC